>JAYUOQ010000174.1:0-12095 GCA_043760685.1 Armatimonadota bacterium
TAGCTAAACATTAGTTATGCACCGTAAGGGACCCATACATTTTTGATCTGGGTAGCCCGTCGTAGAAATTCTCTGGATGGTGTTTCGGACCAATCTAAATGCTTGCCCAGAAAGCACCATGTTTGCTTAAGGTTTCCTGCCGACGCTCGTTGGGCAGCCTCGCCACTCTCCTTATTTCCAAAGTGCCAAATTGCCAGGATTCCGTCGTGGTCTGCCAGGGTTTTCTCTAGTTCTTCGGGTGTTCCCGTGATCACATTCCAGACTCCCGAGGGAAAGTCACTCGCTTCGATTACCCGATAGAGTTCAAGGGCAGGCAGTGGGTTCGCATAACTCGGAACTCCGATCACAGAATTGCCCATTGCAATGAGCGGAAGGCAAGTTGAAATCCAACCAAGGAGCGGAGATTCTTCCGGGGCTATGACGGCGACTGGGCCAATTGCTTCTTTTCTTGTGTAAATAAGGGACCGTTGAGGCGCTTGGTGAGTCTCAGATTCGTTCTTGTCTGCCATAGCGGCATAGTGAAGAATTCGATCTAGACTGAGCTCAAACTCTTGGTTTGCGTTCGTCACTGATGCTCCAAGGGCTGTCATAGAATCTATGATTTGGCCCTTGGCACCCTCAAAGTTCTCGGCAAAGTAATACAGCACCTGCGACCGATTGAAGGCAGTCGCGCCGGACCAAACGGTGTAGGCAGCATCGGCTGCTTCGACGGCATTCCGAATATCTTTCCGATTGCCTCGACTGACTTCAATAAGACCGTTCGATGTCTCAAGGGCGAGGGAATAGCCTGAATCTGGGCGAACTTGTTTGCCTCCGATATAGAGTTTGTGGGTCTTATCGAGACCGACGCCCTTATCTGAAGGTCGGACGGTGGCACTCGGTTGGGGTTTAGCCGTGATCAACTTAGGTTTGAGATATTCAAATAGTCCTTCTCGACCTCCTTCACGACCAAATCCGCTTTCTCGGTACCCGCCAAAGCCTGCACTGGCGTCGAATTGGTTTGTGCAGTTAATCCAAACCGTTCCGGCTTTGATCTTCGCAGCAATGTCATGGGCAACGTCGAGATTTTGCGTCCAAACTGAACTTGCAAGACCGTAGATAGTGTTGTTTGCAAGCGCTACAGCTTCAGCTGGAGTTCGAAAAGTCATTGCGACCAAAACGGGACCAAAAATCTCGACTTGAGCGACTGTACTTGCGGGTTCTACATTGGTTAAGAGGGTAGGAGGATAGAACCAACCGCCCGATGGGAATGTACATTTTGGTTGATGTAAGGTTGCACCTTCGGTTACGCCTTGTTGGACTAATTCGGTGATCCGATCAAGCTGAACCTTGTCGATAATGGCACCAATATCCACTGCCTTATCCAGGGGATCGCCAACCCTTAAGGAGTCCATTCGGTGTCGAATCTTAGCGTAAAGCTTTTCTGCAACGCCTTCTTGAACGAGGAGACGTGAACCGGCGCAGCAAACTTGGCCTTGATTGAACCAGATCGCATCGACAATTCCTTCCACCACGGAATCTAGGTCAGCATCTTCGAAAACAACAAAAGGAGATTTTCCACCAAGTTCGAGAGAGAGCTTTTTGTCAGTACCGGCGGTAGCTTGACGAATGATCTTGCCGACTTCAGTTGAGCCGGTAAAGGCGATCTTCTGAATTCCAGGATGTTCAACGATCGCTTTGCCAGTTTCGCCATCACCGGTGACGATGTTGACAACCCCTTTCGGAATGCCAACTTGGTGGCAGATCTCGGCAAATAGCAACGCGGTTAGGGAAGTGAATTCCGCTGGTTTCAAAATAACGGCGTTTCCCATCGCCAGGGCGGGTGCGATCTTCCAGGAGAGCATAAGGAGCGGGAAGTTCCACGGAATGATTTGCCCACAGACCCCAACCGGCTCGTAATCGGGAAATTCGGCTTCCATGACCTTTGCCCAGCCAGCGTGATAGTAAAAGTGCCTTGCAACTAACGGAATATCAATGTCGCGGGTTTCTCGGATTGGCTTGCCGTTGTCTAAAGACTCCAAAACCGCAAAAAGACGAGCATGTTTCTGCACTTGGCGTGCCAAGGCGTACATGAATTTGGTTCTTGCGGTAGCACCAATTGACATCCAGTGTGTTTGGGCTCTGGCTGCAGCCTTTACGGCTTCGTCAATCACAGATGCAGTGGCTTGTCCAATCTGGGCAATTTCTTGTCCGGTTGATGGTGAGAATGACGCGAAGTGGGATTCTGCTTCTAGCCACGTTCCGTTTACATAAAAACCAAAAGTTCGACCATGGGCATCCAGCCATTCGTTGGCGAGATTAACCGCTTCAGGGGCAGGACCATAGTCCAAAGTGTCTAAGATGTCGGCGACTTTGCTCATTCTTTATCCCATTGCGTGGCGGTTGTAGGCCGAGTATCGACCGGTGACAAAATGTTCGAGCTGACGCTCAATGTCGGAAAGAAGGCTGCTTGCTCCCATTCGGAACAAGTTAGGCTGCATCCATTCGTTGCCCAATTCTTCTTTCATCAAGATTAAGAAGTCGAGCGACTGCTTGGCGGTTCGGATTCCCCCGGCAGGTTTAAAACCGATCTTGATTCCGGTTTCATCGTGATATTCGCGGATCATCCGAGTCATGACCAATCCGATTGGAATTGTGGCATTGGCCAGCTCTTTACCGGTTGAGGTCTTGATGAAATCCGCACCGGCCATCATGCACACCATGCTTGCCTTGGCAACGTTGGTCAGCGTTCCGAGTTCGCCGGTGGCAAGAATGGCTTTGACGTGCGCATCTCCGCAGGCCTCTCGGAACATTTGCATTTCATCGTAGAGTGCTTTCCAGTCACCTCGAAGTACATTGCCTCGCGTAATGACGATGTCGATTTCGTCGGCTCCTGCAGCAACGCTAGCCTTAATTTCGTTTAAGCGCTCGCGCATTGGAGATAGCCCGGCGGGAAAGCCAGTCGAGACTGCGGCGACCGGAATACCGGTTCCTTCGAGGTTCTTCACGCAAGCTTCAACGTACTGGTGATACACACAAACTGCGCCAGTGGTAATTCTGTCAACGCCCAATGAGTCGAGCAGATCTTGTCGAACGGGTTGCTTCGCCTTGGCGCAAAGTCGATGGACATTGCCCGGCGTATCGTCGCCGCTGAGTGCGGTTAGGTCGATGCACCGAATTGCTTGGAGAAGCCATGCGGCTTGCCATTCCTTTTTGACGGTTCTTCGTCCGCCGAGGGTCGCAGCTCGACGCTCGACCGCACTCCGGTTAATGATCAAGCCTTCAATTCGATCAAGATTGAGGGTAGTGCCCTGATTTCTTGGATGAGCATGAATGAGACTCTCCAAAGTTGACATGATCCTTCTATTGTACGTCTTTCGGCCGAATTGACTTATCGGCGCTTTCCGAAAAGTCCACCAAGGACGCCACGAATGATCTGGCGTCCGAACTGCGAACCGGCCGCTCTCATAGTCGACTTAATAACCGACTCAAAGATTGAGTCGGTTTTCCTCGCAGGTGCCTGACGCTCAGGCTGAGATTCTTGCTCGACTGCCTGTTCTTGTTCGATTTGCGCAGCTCGGTTCATTAACTTCTCGTAGGCGCTTTCTCGGTCAATGGTTTCAGAATATTTGGTGACCAACGTTGAGGCATTGATGCATCGCGTTCGTTCGTCGGGGGTTATTGCTCCGAGGCGGCTCAGAGGAGGCTTGATGAACACGCGATCAACCACCGTAGGAGTGCCGTCGGTATCCATGACGCTGACCAGGGCTTCGCCAATGCCGAGTTGAGTAATAACTTCTTCGGTGTCAAATTTCGGATTCTTTCGGAATGTCTCCGCCGCCGTTCGTACTGCCTTTTGATCTCGAGGTGTGAAGGCTCGGAGAGCATGTTGAACGCGGTTGCTGAGTTGGCTCAGGACTGAGTCGGGAATATCCAACGGATGTTGAGTGACAAAGAAAATTCCAACACCTTTTGATCGGATTAAACGGACAACCTGCTCAATCTTTTCCAAAAGTGCCTTCGGCGCATCGGTAAATAATAGGTGCGCTTCATCAAAGAAGAAGACTAATTTCGGTTGGTCAAGATCACCGGCTTCGGGCATGACTTCAAAGAGTTCACTGAGCATCCACAAAAGGAAAGTGGAATACAGCTTTGGACTGAGCATCAGCTTGTCAGCGGCAAGTATATTGATCATTCCTCGACCGTCCGGTGTTTGTCGAATGAGATCAGCAATATCGAGTGCGGACTCTCCGAAGAACTTCTCACCGCCCTGTTGCTCGAGAACCAGAAGCTGTCGTTGAATTGTGCCGATCGTTGCCGAAGTGACATTTCCGTATTCTGTTTGAACTTCCTGCGGGTTGTCACCAAGCCAATTCAGCATCGCTTTGAGGTCTTTGAGATCTAGGAGGAGGAGCCCTTGGTCATCTGCAACTTTAAATGCAATATTGAGAACGCCTTCTTGGGTGTCATTAAGGTCGAGCATCCGGCTGATGAGCAGCGGTCCCATTTCGCTGATCGTGGCTCGAACTTGAATTCCCTTTTCACCAAAGGTGTCCCAAAATGTGACCGGAAAGGACTGGTAGTTAAGCGGGGCAAGTTTAAGTTGCTCGGCACGAGCTTCGACTTTAGGGTTTCCACCGCCAATTTGGCTCATTCCAGCAAGGTCACCTTTGACATCAGCCATGAAAACTGGAACACCTATTGCTGCAAGCGATTCAGCGAGTGACTGCAGGGTTACTGTTTTCCCCGTTCCGGTTGCTCCCGCAATCAAACCATGCCGGTTGCAATACTTCGGGAGGATTACGGAGTCCTTTGCTCCTTTGCCGATCAAAATTGGATTTGCCATTTAACTTATTGCCTGTAGTCTTGCGCCTGAAATTGACTTTGTTTTTCGTTGTAATGTTCCGGCGGCTCAGTATCTCACCCAAACCGGGAGTCATTAGAAAGTATGACAGACCAAAGTCTGACTTGCCAAAGTCCAGTTTGAAAACAAAAATATCCACATAGGCATTGCCTAAAAGGAAAATGGAACACTTAACAAATCGCCCTCTCGTCATTGGAATCGCCGGAGGATCTGGCTGTGGAAAGACCCACTTGGCGAACGAGATTGCCAAAGCAGTTGGCGAAGAGAACGTTCTCGTACTCAGCATGGATCAGTACTTCATTAACACAGAAGATCCGAATGCAGATTCAGCGAATGTCAATTTTGATCATCCAAGGCACGTTGATTTTGCCTTGCTTCTCAACCATATTCGCCACCTTCAGGAAGGAAAGCCTGTCTTTGCCCCTGGATACGACTTCCGAAACATGGAGCGGGTCTGGGCAACCGACCCGACATGTCCAAAGCCAGTAATCATCGTGGAGGGCTTGTTTGTCCTAGCCCAACCTGTTGTTCAGATGTGTGATTTGGCTTGTTATCTGGACGTTGCGGCAGACGAAAGACTCCTTGGTAGGATCATGCGAGACAAGGACGAAAGGGGTGTTAATACTGAGCAAGTCATTGACCGCTATCAACGATTTGTAAGACCAAGTTATGAGATCTTTGTGAGACCAACCAAACAGAATGCGGATGTTGTCGTAGACTTCACCTATCGAAGGTCACTTTTCACGCAGTTCCTTTCCCACATGATTAAAGACTGCCTTTCGGGACAGGTTTGTACTGAGGACTTTGTCGCTTCGCTGAAGAGAGATGCATTCATTCCTGGAGTAGATCGATCACAGGCTTATATGCCACTGACGACCGATATTGTCATCTTGTCAAAAGCATATCCAGAATCAGTTACCCCAGTTGATACGATAAGAACACACTTGTCCTCGCCAGCGTTGTCGGCTTTCCGATCTAACGCAGAGGTGAACGAACCGTGCTTGGCAGTCTAGCCCCTGCCGAAATTGACTCTTTCATTGGCAACCATTGTTACGGTCACCTTGGTTGCCATGCAAAAGGCAAAACCTACGTTGTGCCAATCAGCTATGCCTATTCGAAAGGGTTCTGATTGGTCAGACTAAAGAAGGCTTGAAGACCCAAATGCTGAGGGAAAATCCACAGTGTTGCGTGCAGATAGAGAGTGTTGAGGGCATTGCCGACTGGGTTAGTGTCATTGCTTGGGGAGAGTTTGAGGAGCTGAAGGGGCACGAAGCGAACGAGGCAATGCGATTGCTCATCGACCGGCTAAGCCCTCACATTGAGGACCTCGAAAGTTCTCGAAGTCCGCGTGATGTTACACCGGGTCGAGTTGACCAAAAGCCTCAAGTAGACATCGTTTACCAGATTAAGTTAACGGAAATGACCGGAAGATTTGAATCAAGCAAGTAACCCCCTGAGGATTATAAGGCTGTAGTTAGATAGAATGACTTTACAGCCATGCCTCAAGGACACCATAGCCTATTGTCTGAACGCGAAAAACAACTGATCAAACTTGCATCAGAAGGCTTCATCGATACTGCTATCGCCAAGCAACTGGGAATTAGCGAAGCAACGGTAAGCACGTATTGGGGTCGCATCCGAGTAAAGCTTGGTCCTCATAGTCGCACAGAGTTGGTTGCGATTGTCCTAAGGCAAGAAAGCGAAATAGCTATGGCGGCTTTGCGTGAGGAGAACGAAAAATTAGCCAAGCAAATTCGACTCGAATTTGGCGAATATGGCAATCATCGCTCGGCGAATTTTTACCAAGATCTCATCGAGATAGCGGCAGATGCGATTTTCGTCGTCAATCAGGTTGGAATCATTGAAAATCTGAACCCAGCTGCATCGGAGCTATTTGGATACGAAAAAAGTGAACTACGAAATCAACCTATTTCGATCTTGGTCCCCCAGCGATTTCGGATGGTCCATGACATTCATCGAACTGGATATTTTCTTGAACCCTCGAAGCGGAAAATGGGTGAACACAGTTCAACTTTGGCCCTACACAAATCTGGTCGGGAGTTTTTGATCGCAGCAACGCTTTCGTCAATTCAAGTTGAATCGGGCTACAACGTCCTTTGTATTGTTCGCGACGTTTCACTTTGGTAAGGATGTCGGTCCTTTACTCGACCACAAAAAGTACGACTTGCTTGTGCCAATTTCTCACCATAGACTGAAAGAGTGAATTCAAGTCAAAGAGTCAAAGGCGAAGTTGCGGTTGTTACGGGTGCTTCATTAGGAATTGGTAAGGCATGTGCAGAAATGCTTGCTTTGCACGGCGCTTCGGTAGCAGTTACCGACGTCTTGGACGCAGATGGTCATTTGCTTGTCGATAAGATTAGGGCCGCGGGTGGGATCGCAGAATATTGGCACCTTGATGTCTCTGATGAATTGCAAGTTCAATCCGTCATGTCGGAAGTTGATTCGAAGTACGGCAAAATTTCAATCTTGGTAAACAATGCCGGAATTTCGGGCGTCAATAAGCCAACCCATGAGGTCTCTGCTGACGAGTGGAATCACTTAATGGGTGTCAACGTAAATGGCGTGTTCTTTTGTACTAAACATGCACTTCCTTCCATGATGGCCAACGGCAAAGGAAGCATTGTCAACCTGTCGTCGATATATGGAATCGTTAGCGCGCCAGACGTGCCACCCTATCATGCTTCGAAGGGCGCCGTTCGGATGATGACCAAGACAGATGCTCTCATTTATGCTCCAAAAAACATTCGCGTCAACTCTGTTCATCCGGGCTTTATTTGGACCCCGATGGTTGAAAACTACATAAAGTCGTCAGGAGATTTGGAGGCTGGAAAAGAGGCGGTCGGAAAGCTTCATCCGTTAGGGCATATGGGTGAAGTGGATGACATTGCTTACGGAGTCCTCTATTTAGCCTCGGATGAATCCAAATTCGTGACAGGCACTGAACTCGTTATTGATGGAGGTTACACAGCACACTGATCATGGCAAACATATTGATTGTTTACGGAACGACCGAAGGACATACGCGTAAGATCGCACAGCATATTGGTGGCTTCATTCGTGAAATGGGTCACAACGCCGAGGTACTAGATAGCGCGGATGTACGCGAAGAGTTCCGGGCGGATGGGTTCAATGCATTTGTTGTGATGGGTTCACTTCACCAAGGCAATCACCAACGCTCTCTGGTTCACTTTGTCAAAAAGCACCGCGAAGAACTGAAGTTAGCACCTTCGGCATTTCTGTCGATCAGTTTGACTGCCGCTTCAAAGGATGGAGATCACCACGAAGAGCTTCAAAAGTGTGTTGATCGATTTACTGAGGAAACCGAGTGGACCCCGACGAAGTGGACGCCGGTTGCGGGAGCGCTTAAATATATCGAATACGATTGGTTCAAGCGAATGATTCTCAAGTCAATTTCGAAAAAAGCCGGTGGCGATACGGATACTTCCAAGGACTACGAGTATACGGACTGGGCTGAACTTGAGAATTTTGTAAAGACGTTTCTTCAACAAAGCTTTATTTTGGACAAAAACTGAGCATGTTTTTTTTGGTTAGTGGCATTCTTTTCCGTGGACTCAGCGACTTCTGTCACCGGGTCTACTTTTTAGAAGCCAAACAGTTCAAATGCTTCCTTTGATAGCCTTTCTCGATGATCAGGATGAGCGATTTCGATCAACGACTTTGCCCTTTGCCGAAGGTTCTTGCCATGTAGATTGGCTGAACCGAATTCGGTAACCACGTAATGCACGTGAGCCCGAGTCGTCACAACTCCGGCGCCGACTTTTAAGGTTACGGCAATTCTCGACTCACCATTCTTGGTTATCGAAGGCAAAGCAATAATCGGCTTGCCACCTTCTGATTGAGCTGCACCACGCATATAGTCCATTTGCCCCCCAACTCCCGAATAGAATTTCGTACCAATTGAGTCAGCACAAACTTGACCCGTAATGTCAACTTCAATTGCGCTATTAATCGCGGTGACTTTTGGATTGCGGCGAATAACATTTGAGTCGTTAACATAGCCAACATCCAGCATCGCAACAAGGGGATTGTCATCAACAAAATCGTAGAGTCTTTTGGAGCCAAGGACAAACGTGGCTACTATTTTGCCAGGATGAATTCTTTTCAATCGACCGGTGACGACGCCTGTTTCGACAAGATTAATGAGACCATCGGAGAACATTTCACTGTGGACTCCAAGATCTTTGTGACTTCCCAAGGCAGATAAGACCGCATTTGGTATCGAACCAATTCCCATTTGGATTGTTGCTCCGTCTTCGACTAGCTCAGCACAATACTTCCCGATCTGAACGTCAAGGTCGGTTGGCGGCTTAGCTCGAATTTCAGGAAGGGGTTCGTCATGTTCAACAATCGTGTTTAGATTTGAAATATGAATCAAACCATCGCCTAAGGTTCTTGGCATATCCTTATTGATTTGGGCAATTACATGACTGGCACAAAGCACCGCACATCGAGTCGCTTCGACTGAAACTCCAAGCGAGCAAAAGCCGTGTCTGTCTGGGGGTGAGACTTGAATCAAAGCAACATCAATTGGAAATGAGCCACTCCGAAAGAGGTCCGGAATTTCGCTGAGGAAGATGGGAATATAGTCAGCTCGACCATCTTGGACTGCCTTCCTTGTGTTTGCCGCAACAAACAGGGCGTTGACATGAAAACTATTTCGAAATTGCGGATCCGTATAAGGCGCGGGACCCTCGGTATGCAGGTGCACTACTTCGACTCCGGTCAATTCATTTGCTCGGGTGGTCATCGCACGTATAAGCTCTTGGGGAGCCGCCGCTATGCCATGGATATAAACTCGATTTCCATTCTCGATTACCTTGACCGCATCTTCCGCCGAGACAATTTTCATGCTTATCAGAGTATGCCACTTTGTCGTGAATTGCCTCGGAGCGGCATTTTCGAACAACCTTACTCAAATTACACTGTCGGTCATTGCCACAAACATTGAGCTCAATTCATTGCTAATTTAGCATCAAAAAAAAGTGGAGGAAAAAATAATTCTCTTGAACCTTTCCATTTCGTTGCTTCGTACACTATAATGACTACGCGACTGACTTACATCAAGAGGTGGTCAAATCGCAAACAAAAATCTACACTCCGGAGGTGTAAGGAATAAAAAATATGAAGAAAATGATTGCTCTCGTAATGGTGCTCGGCGTCCTTGGTGGCGTTCTCGTTGGTTGTGGTGCTCCTGCTGCTGATGCAAATGCAGCAACAAATGCAGCCCCTGCTACAAACACCCCTTAATTAAGGACGTCTCGCATTTAGCGAACAAGAAAGGGTCACTTCGTTAGAAGTGGCCCTTTTTGTTGCTAACCCTTCCAGTCGCCATGAATGATTGCGTTCTTCAGGTCGCCCTCATGTTCAACCGGACCAGCAAGAATACAATGGCTAATCTTGCCACTCACTTTTATGGTCGATCCAGGGAAGATCACGGAATCTTCAATGCTCTTGCAATCCAAGTGGGAGGCCTCTCCAATCACAACATTGTGCAAAACTTCGCCTACGACGACTGAGGAGGCGGCAATTCGCTTTTCTCCATCGATAAGATACGAACTTGTTTCCAAGAATGAATCGAGAGTTCCAGTGTCAAACCATGCTCCGGTGTAGACCCCAGCAAGGACCAATTTGCCTTCGTCAATCAGCATTTGAATTGCATCGGTGATTTCGTACTCGCCTCTCGCCGACGGCTCTAACTTGGGGAAGATATCCCAAATCTCCGGACCGAAAAAATAAAGACCTGCCATTGCGAGATTGGATTCTGGATTCTTTGGCTTTTCGACAAGTTTCACGATTCTTTCGCCATCGACGTTAGCGACGCCAAATCGAGATGGATCATCGACCGCTTTCACAAGGTTTAAATTGGCACAACCTGATTCTTCAAATCTCTTCTTTAAATCTTGGAATCCTTCACCATACATTGCATCACCTAGATAGAGAACAAATGGTTCGCCAGCAATGAAGTCTTTGGCAAAGCTCACAGCGTGAGCAAGGCCTTTTGGTTCGGGCTGGCGGATGTAGGTTAGTGAAACGCCGTGACTCGATCCATCCCCGAGTGCTTTTCGCATCGCCGCTTCGTTTTCGCCAACAACAATTCCGATGTCGGTGACGTCAATGGCTCGCAGTTTCTCAAATGCGTAATCCAGAGTCATCCGATTCGCCAATGGCAGGAGAGGCTTTGGAATGAGATGAGTGATTGGATAGAGTCGGCTGCCCTTTCCGGCGGCAAGAATAAGCCCTTTCATTTTGCAAGTAAGAATACCGGTGAAATTCTCTTATCCGAACATATTCGAAGTTATGCTAACCTTAAACCATGCCAAGGATTGGCAACCTGCTTTTTATCGCCCTCTTGATGCTCGGAGTTACGGGCTGTCGAAAACCTGCGGAAGTTACCTTTACCAAGTGGGCTTCCCCTGAATCTCGCGTTACAAACCCAGAAAACTCTGATTCAAACCGGCTGATGGCCGCGGGAAATACGGTTGAACAGCAAGCGAAGCTGACGGCAAAGCCAGACGCAAAAGGAAGACTGGCTGCCCCAATTACGACGAGAACCAATTTTTTCCCTAAGCAAAAGATGGAAGCCCGAAAAGTTATTGGCAGTTCGCGAGCAGCAGCGCTTTCTGCCGCTCAGTCGATCAAAACCATCAACTTTGTTCCAACTGGTTTGGCTATGCCACCACCCTACTTGTCCGGTCTCCGGTTAATTGGCGCTTCCTTTATCTGGGATATCGAGGAAGCTATTCATAATCATGATTACGACAAGGCAATTGTCGCATGTGGCTCGGCGACTAAGCTCGGGAACTCCTTGATGAGCGGAGGTGCCAATGAAGCCTCCCTTGGAGCGTCACTCATCAATCAAGCAAGGCAGAAAATGGTTCCCGTGTTAGGAACGCTTAGCGGATTCCAACTCGGCAAATTGGGCTCAGCCATCCAAAAGGCATCGAGCAACCGTCCTCCTATCTATCTTGCGATTCAAAACGAGAAAGACAATATGTTGCTCAGCCTTCAACAAGCTCAAGATATGTTTGAATCTAAGAAATTGGACCGGTTGCAGGAGCAAATTGGGCTTAGTGCCAAGGATACGATTGACATGCTTAAATCGCTTGAAATGGAACCTGAAAAGGCTAAGGCATTGTTTGACTCAATTGGTAATGACATTGTGGCAAGGTCGGACTTCTACTTGAAGCTGGTCAAGAATCCGCAAATGTCT
>JAYUOQ010000175.1:0-1775 GCA_043760685.1 Armatimonadota bacterium
GGTATTGAATATGCTCTCACCGCATTGCAGACGGTTGCAGATGCTCCCCAGGACCCGGTGACATCTGACGATGACTGGGGAATCCTCGGATCAGTTGGTGCTGAGTCTTTCGTAATTGGAAATGAATCATTTCGACTTCAAATCATCGATAACTCTTCTCGACTCGATCTCAATACAGTTACTGAAGCCCAATTGAGCAACCTGCCTCTCACGCAGGAACAGATTGATTGCTTCTTGGATTGGCGTGAGCCCGGACAAAACCCGCGTACTGAAGGAGCAAAAGATGAGTATTACAATGGACTTGCTAAGCCATACAATACTCGTGAAGGTCGCCTTCAGACAGTCAGCGAAGTCTTACAAATAAAAGCATGGACCCCAGATGTCCTTTATAATGTGCAGACCAATACGGTCAATTCTGGTCGAACCAATAATAATGAACCGACCAGCCCAATATTCGATCTCGTTAGCCTTGATTGCTATAGTGGGGCATACAACCCGGAAGGAAACGGCAAGACAAACCTCAACCAGGCCAACCTAACCGCTCAACAACTATCGCAAAACGCTCAAATTCCGATTCAAAACGCCACGACGATCATTAATTCCCGAAACACCCAACCAAATCGGCAGTTTGTGAGGCTGAGCCAAGTCATCAGCTTGCCAGGAATTGGTGGTAACCAAACAGTCCTAAGGAGCGTTATGGACCGAATGACGATTTCACCCGCAGTGAGAGTTCAAGGTTTTGTTAACATCAATACGGCAACAGCAGAAGTACTCAGCATAATCCCTGGAATTACCGAAGATCTAGCCAATCAAATTGTTGACAGTCGCCCGACAGATGGATACAAACTGCTAAGTGAAATACTAACGGTATCAAGCGATATCGGTTTCTTGACCGCTGCTGCCGACACACTTACCGTAACTAGCCAAAGCTTCCGTGTCCGAGTCGTTGGAAAGGCTGGACAATCGACGGTTGCTTTGGAAGCAATTGTAACCATAACCAACTCGATCCCAACTGTCGTTCGGATCGAACAATCAAATTTTTCGAATATGCCGGAGAGATGGACTTGGGCAGAAGAATCAAACGTAACCACGTTATTGGAGAATGAATGAGCCAGAAACCGCAAGCTGCACAAATACTAATCGAATGGGATCGCGAATGGGTGCGCGTGCATTTTGTCGACTCGTCTAACACCAAAGAAGGAGCGAACCTCGAAGGTATTGAGGGAGTCAACGGTAAGACCGCCATCTTGCTTCTCTCTCGACGGTTAATACTCCAGCGTTCGATTGCTTTGCCAGACGCGCAAAAATCAGATGTTCTTGTTGCTCTGAAAATGAAGCTGGTTGATGTCTTCCCTATTCCAGCATCTGAACTTGCTTTTGACTTTATTCCAACGACCGAAAAGAACGACCATGGTCGCGTGTGCAATGTCTTTGCGGCAAAGACAACCGATATTAATGAAGTCATTGCGGTTTGTTCGAAGCTGGGAATTGTCATTCAGCAAATTGTTCCAGCTCAAGCGCTAACCCTCAAAGCAGCCGAGCAAAACTCGCTCTCTTCGGGAATCTTTGCCGAACGATTTGGAGACTTTGTAAATCTCGACGTCTATCGGTACGGAGATCTCGTTTCTTCTAAGGTTGTTGACCTCAACTCGCTTGATAATGAAATCGCTCGAATGAAAGCGATGACAGGGGATGGTTCAAAGACCTTTGCCTACAATGTGAACCTTGACGGCAATGAGCAAAACCTTGCTGCGCCTTTCATCAGTTCATTTGCA
>JAYUOQ010000176.1:0-4402 GCA_043760685.1 Armatimonadota bacterium
ATTTGAGTCGATTGCGATTGCACTTGGCAAAAAGCCAATGGGTTTAAATGCATGGACCCTTGCGTTGCTCTCATCGCCTAAGGATCAAAAGCGAGAGAACCACCTTCTCGATCAAATTTTTGCGACTAAAAACGTCACATCCGATCAAAGAGATTTCTTTCGGCAATGGGAAAAATATTGGATGTATTACGCCCACACCTTTGTGTCGAATTCGCGAGTTCTCAACCTTGTAGAATTGTTCGCTCCAAGCCAAGTATCGAAGGCAGATAAGGCTAATGTACTTCTTACAAAAGCATTCTGGATGGA
The DNA here is from genome assembly GCA_043760685.1 of Armatimonadota bacterium. GTDB lineage: Bacteria > Armatimonadota > Fimbriimonadia > Fimbriimonadales > Fimbriimonadaceae > Fimbriimonas. The sequence continues at coordinate 307 of JAYUOQ010000176.1, forward strand.
AGACACCAATGACCTTAAGTGGGATGTCTTCAATCGGCTTGTTGAGCAATATCCGGGTACAGATGCAGCCAAAAGGGCCCGACAAATGCTTCTTAAGAAGAAGAACCTTCAACCAGGGGATGAATTTTTCGATTTTATTTCAAAAGACTCTAATGGCAAGAAATTCCAATTGAGCGATCTGCGTGGAAAGGTTGTTGTACTTGAGTTTTGGGCGAACTGGTGTCCTTCCTGTCAACGCACAATTCCCGTCATGCAAGGGGTGGAAAAGGAGTTCGCCGGGCAAAATATTGAATTCGTAGGTGTCAATAGCGACGGAGATGCCCCGGTGGTAAAAGAAATTCAGGCGAAATGGAGAATGACAACCCGGACCCTCGTTGATGGATCGCCAACCGGACCGATCTCGACTCGGTACGCAATCATGGCTTGGCCAAGCTTTTTTGTCATTGGCAAAGATGGCAAAGTTGTGTTTCGATCAGCGGGAATTGATGCTGATGGAATGACCAAGGCGATTTCGGAAGCGCTTAAGTAAACATATCCTGTCAAGACATTTGCGTACAACTTGGCGAGAGCATTGCCAAACTGCGTAGAATAGTAAAGACAAATGGCAGCACAACGGACAGTCGTCGTGGTAGGCGGCGGGTTAGCCGGACTAATGGCAGCAATGAAGCTGGCAGAAGCGGGAAACAAGGTTAAGATTTTTAGCATCGTTCCCGTGAAACGCTCACACTCAGTGTGTGCACAAGGCGGTATTAACGGAGCAGTAAACCTTCGAGGCGAAGGCGACTCACCCTATCTTCACTTTGAAGACACGATTACGGGTGGCGACTTCCTTAATCACCAGCCCCCGGTTATGCGAATGGCAGAGCGGGCTCCAGCGATCATTTACTTGTTGGACCGAATGGGTGTTCCGTTCAATCGAACCAACGAGGGGCTACTTTCCTTCCGACGGTTTGGCGGAACTCTGAAGCATAGGACGGCTTACGCCGGTGCGACAACTGGTCAACAACTTCTTTATGCCTTGGACGAACAAGTTCGCCGATGGGAAGCCGATAACCTCGTTGAGAAATACGAGGGATATGAGTTCTTAGGAATCGTCAAGGACTCTGAAGGTCGATGCCGAGGCATTACCGCTCAAAATCTCCGAACGATGGAGATCGAATCTTATGCGGCTGATGCGGTTGTCATGGCGACCGGTGGAAACGGATTGATTTTTGGTAAATCCACCAACTCAATCATCAATACTGGTGCGGCAGTTTCAATTTGCTATCAACAGGGAGCGACTTATGGCAACCCTGAAATGGTCCAGATTCACCCTACTGCGATTCCGGGTGAAGATAAGTGCCGACTCATTTCTGAATCGGTTCGCGGTGAAGGTGGTCGAGTGTGGGTCCCTCGTGATCCGATGGACGCCAGAAAGCCGGTGGATATTCCGGAGCCAGAGCGATGGTATGTCTGCGAAGAGATGGACTCCAAATACGGCAATCTACTTAGCCGAGACATTATCAGCTTCATCATCTATTGCGTCTGCCGAATGGGCAAGGGTGTTCAAGGTCGGCAACAGGCTTACCTTGACATTACGCAACTTCACCACGATCGAGGCGGTCCTTACACTCGCGAACAGATCAACGATAAGCTTGAGGGCGTTCTTGAGATTTACGAGAAGTTCATGCGCGAGGATCCGATTACAACTCCGATGCGCATTTACCCAGCGGTTCACTATACGATGGGCGGCCTTTGGGTCGATTACGAGACCAACGGGGATAACACTTGGGACGCTGAAAGCTCTCGCAACCAAATGACCAATATCCCGGGCCTTTATGCCGCGGGTGAGTGCGAGTATCAGTACCACGGTGCGAACCGACTTGGTGCAAACGCTTTGTTGGCTTGCTTGGTCGCAGGAGAAATCTCAGCTCAAAGTATCATGGCTTATCTTGATAAAGGCGATGTTTCAGCGGAAGGATTGTCGAGCACAGTTTTGGCTGAAGCGAAAGCCGAAAAGAAAGCAGAATATGATGCCTTGCAAAAGAGTAACGGTACAGAGAACCCATATAAGGTTCACCAAGAGTTGGGTGAAACTATGTGGAACAACTGTGGCATCTGGCGAGTACAAAAGGACCTCGAATCGGCACGAGTTAAGCTTGATGAACTGACCGTTCGAATCAAGCAATGTGGACTGATTGATGATAGTGGCTGGGCTAACCAAGCCGTTCCGTTTACCCGCGCTGTGGTTAACATGATCGAGCAGTCAAAGGCGATTGTTGACGGTGCTATTCAACGAGACGAAAGCCGTGGGGCTCACTTCAAGATGGATACTCCTGAGCGAAACGACACCGACTGGCTACGAACATCCTTGGCGACTTGGACTCCTACTGGAACCAAGTTTGACTACGAAAAGATTGACTGTCGCTTTATTGCTCCTCGGGCAAGAAAGTATGCGGTAAACCAAGTTGGGATCGTCAAGAAGCTGATGGGTGAGAACTTCCTCGACGGATTCAACTCAGCGGCAAAGTGACTTGGTTACCCCTCTCCCATTGCCTCGCGTTTCAATATCAGAAACGCGAGGCAATGGGAGAGGGGTAACCAAGAAAGTGGTAAAACTCTTTCATGCTTTCATCTCTCACTCTCTTCGTCGCTATCCAGGCATTAAACGATGCAGTTATCCCTGTTCCTCGACCTGATGAGTGGTGGCAAACTCGGCATAAGGCAGAGGTCGAACAAGCCAAAAAGGGTAGCGGGGATTTAGCTTTCATCGGAGACTCCATCACCCACGGTTGGGGTGGTGGTCCCGGGGAGCGAACCGCCAACGAGCATTGGAACAAGACGTTTGCAAAATACAATCCAATCAACCTAGGCTTTAGCGGCGACCGGACTCAACATGTGCTTTGGCGACTTCAGAATGGCGAGCTAGATGGAGTTAAGCCAAAGGTCATGGTTATCATGATCGGAACGAATAACATTGGTGGTAACTCACCGCAACAGATTACAGAAGGAGTTGCTAGCATCCTGGATTGGCTGCACAGTCATCAGCGACAGGCAAAAATCGTCCTTCATGCGATCTTTCCTCGAAGCCCGAACCCTGACAACTGGGCACGCCGAAAAGTAGAAGATACCAATCGTTTGCTAGAGCCATTGGCTAAGCAGAAGGGAGCAATTTTCCTCGACATAAACGATAAGTTCTTGGACGAGTTTAGGGTCTTGAGGCCAAATATCATGCCAGATTATCTTCACCCAAACCTTGATGGATACAAGATTTGGGCGGAAGGATTAGCGCCGACTTTGAAGCGGCTCTTGGGATAATTTCCCGTTCTTACTTTTTGGTAATGACAAAGGTGATTTCGCCTTTGTCATTGTCGCCTTTGCCGATGGAGTGAATGCTTTGATTCATCCTTCCAGTGACGTTGCCTGAGATGCGGCCCGTTGTTCGGTCAAATGTGAACATAAGGTCCTTATGTCCTGCTCGGCGGTTGATGTCCACGTGGTCGTCTGCGCCCTCAAGTCCGCCATCTTGGTCCATGAGCGTAAAGTGAACCTTGCTATAGCGTTTGGTTCGATCCATTGGAATGATCCAATTTGGCTCGCCCTTGTCTTTTGCCATAATTTCGGTCTTGTACGTGACACCGTTCACGATAACAATGGCGAAAAAGTCAGCTCGGTTCTTGCCAAGAGCGTCTCCCTTGTCGAGGTTATCAATAGCATGTAGCTGTTGGACTAATAGGTATGGTCGACCTGCTTGAATAAATTTTGGAGCCGGAATAGAACCGTCCGCCATTAGTGTTGTGAGAATTAGTGTTGTGATCATCATTTGCCTCACATCTGACAACGCCGAATGGTTTCTCGGTGTTCGATTACTGTAGGAAACTAAGACACGGTAGGTTTCTCGGACTAGTTTTCTGGGTGATAAGCACCAAGAACGTTGACGTAATCATCGGTCCAAGCTTTGACGCTTGGGGCAATATCAATGTCGTTCCAATACATCGGCTTCCAGAGGTTGTCACGTTCCTCTGGGCGTTTAATCAAGTCGATGCTCCATCTCCTAATTCCGAAGAAGAGCGGCTTGGCAAGACCCAATCAAGTTGGTTGGTAATTCTTCGCAACC
>JAYUOQ010000177.1:0-4397 GCA_043760685.1 Armatimonadota bacterium
TTTCCGAGGTCCCTCACTTTTCTAGTGAAGTGGGTTTGCCCGAATCAGGCACCATCTTCTTCTTTGTCGACTTTGCTTGCTTAGAAAATTCGATCGACCCGACTGCTGTTTTGATTTACTATCCTGGACCAACAGACTCCTTTATCGAAACAAGCAAGCCAACAAATAGTATTGTCGAGTCAACGCATAAGTTTGTCCAACTCAAGCAAATTACAAGTATTCCGTCAATAGATAGCTTTGCCTGCAAGGACATTCCAGTTCCAGAATTGGTGAAGAGGAACTGGCATGACCTTTTCCCTGCCCAGTCAGATTCAATGATCCAATTACTTGGATATCCAGATCCGATCCAAGGAGATGACATGGATCGCGATGCCCAACTAATGTCCGTCGGAATTGATCCATACAGCTCGGAAGGAAGTTCCATGCAAGCCAAGTCTGTTGAAGGCGGACGCCATGATTGGATTCTTCTAGCCCAAATATGTGGGTTCGACGAAATCGGATGTATCTGGGGAGATTGTGGAGAGGTCTACTTTTGGATCAGAAAAGCCGACCTCCTAAATCGGGATTTCAGTCGAGTTCAATTGATCTGCCAAAGCTGTTAACAACCTTTACGTTGTTAACAGCTCGTGTTTATTTGCCTAAAACTGAGAAATTCAACCGCGAAGTTTAGTAAAGTTCACTCATGGAACGACGAGGAAAAGATAGTCCTTACGAACTGAAAACCCCACCCGGCACATCTGCATACCAAATGTACTTTGATACCAAAGATGGGGCGGAAGTTATCTTCTGTGTTGTAGGAAATACGACGTTGATTTACAATGCCCAGTGCATCGATGATACGGTTGCCATGCTCAAAAGCCACGGAGATTGGATGGACCTCGGCGGAGCAGATGAACAAAAGGAAGCAAAAGAAGGCACCCTCGAAGCATGGGGACGATCGGCTGATAACCCTGTTGGGGGCTGGTACGGACTCAAAAAAGGCTTACGCGGCCGGTTTGGTGTGTATCTTCCGCCACTACTCGAAGCAATGGGGCTTGTCGAACTGACCCACGACGCCAAAAACAATCGCATTCGCGCCAAATAGCCTGGTGAATACAAAAGTGGGCAGGGTATTTCCTGAAAATCCCCCCTGCCCACTGATTTGAATTCGTAATACAACAGCTATCACCTTCCCCGCTGCAAATGAACCTAAACCTCCGGCCACCGATTCGATTCATAACTTTGAAACATTTCCTTCTTCAAAGTGTCTCGAAAATTACTTTTCCTTGGTGGTTGAATACCTGTCGTATCGGTTTGAAAGGGCGAAAAAGGTTGGAGCCCATAGACCTACGAATATTCCAAAACGCTCGCCGTGAGCTGGATCTGGTGATTTTGATGTGTACCAAATGATGATTGAAGCGATGATCGATGCGAAACCCGCAACAAAGCAGAAAGCACTAAGGGATTTTAATTGAGTTGAGTTCATTTTTTCTAGACTAACGTTTGCCGGCCTGACCTGGTTAGTACTACGAGTTGAATTGAGTAAAGTCAACAGGCGAACAATGTTAACCCGAGCCAAGTGGCATTTGGCGATTGAACAGACTCAATAAAGCTAACGGTTTACCGGGTGACTCGCTTAATAAATGCTTCGGCTGCTCCGAAAATACGTTCTCGCCTGGCGGAATCCATCCGCGCCCCCATTTTTACCATCATTGACGTACGGTGATTTCTCGCCAGACTTTCGCGATTTCTTTCGATAAATCGCCAATAGAGTCCGTCCCAGATATGGCACCAATCTCCTTTTTCCCAGTCAGACATCTTCAAGATATATGCTGACCCGCAAATGTATGGCTTTGTTGCAAAGAGGCCACCGTCGGCAAATTGAGACATACCAAAAACGTTTGGCTTCATGACCCATTCTGCCGAATCTATGAACATTTCCATAAACCACGTGAAGACATCTTCGGGGTGAATCTCGCTCATCAGCATGGGGGCACTTAGGACCATCAGGCGCTCAATATGGTGGCAATAAGCATGCCTGTTCGCTCGGCGAATTGCTTCATCCACCGGTGGCAAGCCAGTCGAGCCTTCGTACCAGGCTGAGTTCATCCGACGTTGATGATTGAAGAAATTCGGAACAGTTTCGTACTGGTTACTCATTCCAAACATGAATTCTCTCCAACCGATAATCTGCCGAATAAATCCCTCTTTTGAATTAATTGGAACGTCCATTCGAAGGGTTGCCTCAATAATTTGGCTAGGAGTTATCAATCCGCAATTCAGATATGGCGTTAGGAGGCTATGAAAAAGGGTGCGCTCCCGATGAGGAATTGCATCCTCGTAGTCTCCAAACAATCCAAGGCGCTCGTTGAGAAATTGGTTGAGCCAGAGTTCGGCGTCTTCATGTGTCACCGCATACTGGAAGTCGTTTGCGTCGCCAGGATGACTCGCAAATTCAGTTGATACAAGCGACATGACTTCAATCGTGATTGGATCAGGCTCAACATACCAAACCGATGGCGGAACCACGTTCTTTGGTAGTTTCTTCTGATTCTCTCCATCAAAACTCCACTTCCCACCTTCAGGCTCTCCATCACTGTTCACAAGAATATTCATTCGCTTGCGCTGTCGAATGTAGAAGTCGCTCATCTGCCGACGCCCGGTACTGGTTGTGTAGCTCAGCCAATCGCTCCTTGGGGTTACAAACATTGGGCTTTCGGGTAGTACTGTGTGAGGAATCTCAAATTGGCTAAGGTCAAACGATGTGGAATCGTTTGGCGGGTAGAACCAGACCTTAACTATCCCGTTCTCCTGGCAGAATTTAGTCAAAGCCTCCAGGTAAGTAAGAGAATCTGACCCATAAGTCTGGTAGATAACGTGTTGTCTCGAAGATTCGGCAAAGTGCCGCATGGCGCTGAAGAACAAGACGAGTTTTTGTTGGTGGTGACGATATCGAGTTGCCAGTCCAACGTCTTCGCGCATGAAAATCTGGCAGTCCTTTGGCATGCCGGGCGAACCTTTGAACAATTGATCTCCCAGAATTACGGCTAGTTCACCCACAGTAATACTACGTCGGTTGATGAAACCTATTCTCAGTCACATTCGACGAAGTTCAATGCTCAAAAACTGCCAACTCAGCCAATGGAGTCTCGGCTCCATCCCGCTTGTGACGCCTCAGCGACAGGATGCCTGCCCCGAGAATCGGGGGAAGGCTCTACTGGAGCTGCGAAGCAGCCGAGGGGACGGGACGCCCCACTAATCTACTGCCAGTCGGCACAGATTTCTATCCACTGTTGCCCTTCGGCACCACGATAGATTGCATCCATGACAATGTCGCGTTGGACCGCCTCTCGTGGCGTCACAAGTTCGACCTTTTTACCTTCAAGAAAATCTAGAAAACCAGGAAAGCCAGATGGCGCCTGTGGCTCTAGTTCGGTGACCTTGGCCAACTTTCCATCTTCACCCGCAAGTTGAAGATCGCCGTTAAGAAGCGCATGCCCCTTCGTGCCAGAAACTTGTAACCGAATCGGGTTAGCCACGTCGTCCCATGAAGCTGTAAGAGTTCCGATCGCGCCACTGGTGAATTTCATGAGCCCCTCCCCAAGTTCGTCGCATCCTTCATATCGTGCAGTACCGTTGGAAAGAGCACCTGTCGCTGCCTTTACTCCGCCAAACAGCCACATCAAAAGGTCCAATCCATGAGTTCCGAGGTCTCCAAACCCACCAACACCCGCTAGCGTTCGGTCTGCCATCCATCGCCAATCGGTGTCAAACCAACCACCGAGAGCACCGTTATGACACACGCTCGCACGAACTCGAGTGATGGTTCCAAAGTGACCTTCATCCACCTTTTTCTTCAGGGTCTGCATTTCTCGGCCGCCCCGTTGGAAGTATCCAGTTTGAAAGACAACGTTGTTGTTCTCAAGGATTTCGAGAATTGATGTCGAAAACTCCGTACTAATTCCCAGCGGTTTCTCAACAAAGATCGGCTTGCCTGCATGAGCAATTTGCTTCAAAAGCTCTAAGTGAAAACTAGTTTCGCTAGTGACGATGAAGGCATCAATAGATGAGTCGGCTGCCATCTCTTCAATGGTCCGTACCGTGCCTCCCAACTTTTCTGCATTCTTCGCCGCTTTTGCTTCATCTCGGTCATAGACGCCGGCACACTTATGACCACGTTTAATTACCTCACCGGAGAATCCAGGAGTGTGAATGTGGGCGACGCCAACCCAGGCGAGCTGAAGAGGAACGGACATGCTGAACAGTTTACTATTTGCTACTAACTATCGGCTCTTAAGGCTCGCAAACGTAAGAATATGTGCCTTAAGCTTAATAATGTTTAACGATTTCTTGCGAAATATAACTTTTTTGACACGATACTGAAATTCTTTTCGTAGATGCTTCCTGAGGCCAAAGCC
>JAYUOQ010000178.1:0-4391 GCA_043760685.1 Armatimonadota bacterium
TTGGTTCTCCCTGGGAGAAAATTGAGCCAAGGCATTGCCTGCCAAGAACAAAGCTAAACAACCAAAGATTCGCATGAATACCTAGCATTTTAACCAGTGTCGAGCCGTTCGGTATCTTTTTATTCGCTTGAATCGTCTCATTCATCGTGGGAAGACAGGTTATCGGTCAAAGTGCCGACTATGGGAGGCTGAAAAACCTATTTGCGATAGTCGTCTTTACTGGCCTGATTTTAGCTTTCGCTCGGTACCTAATATCTAAAAACCTTGCCGCTTTTTCGACAAAAAATTCGAGCGAAAATAAGAATTCAATCACCCCTGTAGAACCTAATTCGAAGACATATCGACCAGTTATTGCTTCAAAAGGCTCTCTCGTACCAAAGGTTGTTCGATCCGAATACAACTACCTTCCCCTCATGGACATGAATGATCGTGGGGACTATCTATTCCTTGCATCTCCGATTGGGGCATCGTACCGCGAATTCCTTCATATTTACCAAGGTAAATCGGTCTCTTCTGGCCGCTTGACAAGTTCTTCTCGATGGAGTCTGACTCCGGACGGAAATATCGTAAAAAGGGTCGAGCAACAGTTTCCGTTTGGTTCCGGAAGATTAAATGGCGGCTTGGTGAGTTGGGCCTACAATGAACTTCGATTCTATCGCCGATTTACCGACGATGGCTCAATGATCTATGTCAACAGTAACCTCAATAAATCCAAGCAATTGACCGCCAAGTTAGTCAAAGATCGCATTGGTTCCGAAACAAAGGTCTATTACACCGCGACTTTTCCCTTGAATATTTTGGAAATTGAAGATGGCGAATCGATCTGGTTCAAGAAATCCTTTGGTCAGAAATCCGAACAACGAGATGAACTCCTTAAGGCGTCGGGTGGAAAAATTGAGTCTGTTTCCTATCCGACTTCCTATAGCACGATTGACCGAATAGCAGCAGCTGGATCAATCATTGCAGCAACATTTGGTAGCCCAAAAGAGATGGAACCCGTCCGGTCATATGTACGGCAGTCGAATGGATGGAAGGAATTGCCCATACCGCCCGGTTACATGTTTTCTTATGTTCAAAGGGTCTTTCATAATGGCTTGATCCTCGGGTTCGTCACCGACCAAGACCGAGCAGCAATGAAGCAAGTTGTTTGGAAAAATGATTCGGTTGCAATCCTCAATGACATGCCTTCCTGGCCCAAACTTGGACAGTTTTCCTACATCTCGCGGGCGACAAGGAACGGAAATATATATGTTCGCAGCGTTCTTAATACGGATACTGGCACCAGCGAAAATTACCTTCTTAACGTCGGACTTTAGTTCTTCGAAACGGTTCTTAGCGCCCAAATTGCGAAAGCGCAATTTCTTACGCTGATTCGGACCAAATGCCACTTATAATCACCGGGGGGATATGGATAAAAAAGGATTGGTTTGGTTGGCGGGAGTTTGTTTCCTGTTGGCAGGAGGACTTACGTTTAAGTTCCTCAAGGGCGAAGAAGTTGACACTGAAAAGGATAGCCCTTCACCCTTAGTGGTGAAAAATTTCGCTAAGGCACCGAAGCCAAGTGGAACCTTGACTGTCGTGATCAACCGACAAGACTCAACCTTGGGGCTACTCGCCGATATAAACGATCGTGGGGACTACCTTTTTCTGACCTCACCTAGAGGCGCCAAAATTCGGGAATACAACCATACTTTCAAAGGAATCAGCGTTGAAAAACGAAGTCTTGAGGATACGTCAACCTTACGTCTCTGCACAGACGGTCATCTTGCCACAACTAGTCAGTTGGCTGAGTTCGATTCAACGTGTCCAGTTGGATTTCCCTTTGAGACTGACCCATTCAAGTTCAATATTGACTCAGACAAGTCGTATTTTGTTGTGAGAACGAAACATGATCTGAAGACAAAAAAGGATCACTACGGATTGGATCGCGATATTCAATCACCAGTTTCTCCCAATATTGTTGATTCACAGAGTGTTGAAAATGTGCCTAATTCCGGAATTCCTGATGTGCAAGCAAGTTCTCAATCAGGGTTCACATCAGGGAGTGGTTCGATTGGTTCGGCCACAAATTCCACGACATCTAAAGAAATATTCAGTTCTGCTTATCCAATCGCGCTGCTCTCGAAAAGTGATCTTGGCACAATATGGGTTCGTGAGCACTATGGAAACAATTCAAATGGAAATGACAAACTCATCCGGATTGACCCAATTAGCACAGAAGGAATAAAGTTCCCCACTGGCTATAAAGACGTCATGAGGGTAACCCATACCGGAGCGAATCTCGTCGCCACATTTGGCAAAATCGACGGAGATCAGCCCTTAAGAGCCCATTTACGCGTCGGCAAAGGATGGCATGAGCTTCCAATTCCCGAAGGCTACGACTTCTCATTCGTACAAAAAGTCCTGACAAACGGAGTAATGATTGGCTATGTCACGACTGCGGATGGCAAGAAAATTCGCCAAGTCGCATGGTTAGGCGATGCCTGCGCCATCTTGAACGACCTTCCGAATTGGCCCAAGCAAGGTCTGATGTCAGTCATTATTCTCGCCAATCGAAAAGGCGACATCTACGTTCGGAATGTGCTCAATACCGAAACGAACGCCAGCGAATACTACTTACTCAACTTGTCGATCAAAGCCTAGCCAGTACCAAAAACTCAACTGAGCCACCATACTTAAACTAAGCTGTGATGAGAATCAGACACTTAAACCCAACGAGCTTAAAAATTGGACCAATCGTATTCGGAATCATCCTGTTCGGAACCGGTTGTGGGAACAAACAAGCAATAAACGAAGCGGAAACGGAAGATTCTCAAAATGCCTCTAATAGTCCGGCAAGAACCTATAAGCCGGGAAATCCTCCGACCGGAACCTTTTCAGTGACGATCGAGCGGCTGCCTCTTATCAAAGCAAGATTGGTGTCTCTTTCGGACAATGATGCACTTTTCTTTAACCGAGATACACAGGATCAAGAATATGTCTTAGTGGCTGGCAAAAAAGAGCAAGCCATAAAGAAGGAACCTGGTGATCCATACCCACATTTGCTTCCCAATGGAACCGTGAAGATGTCCCATGGAATTCCGATTTCTGGCCCGAATGCCACAGATATTTACTTTAACGACGGGTCATTTTTAACGGTGGACGTCAAGAATCTTCCGGGTCGCAAACGGGCGACATACTTCCTCAAACGGGATTGGCACAATGCCGTTCGCCTTCCAACGAGTTATATGGTTGCGCCGGTAACTTTCCTTAAGTCCCAAGAAATCTATCGAGCCGATAACCCAGTTCGCTTTCTTGAAAAAACTGAAAAGGACGTAATTTGGATTCAGGATCACAAGGGAACGGATAGCTTTGGGGTTGATCAGCTCATCCGATATGAAGATGGAAAAACCCAGGTGGTTGCTATGCCAGATGACTACAAAAATGTGTATCGCATTGCCCAAACTGGTGATCACATTGCGGCGACCTTTGGCATTGTCAAAGGCGAATTACCATATCGCACATACTTAAAAACGAGCTCCGGATGGGCTCAATTGCCGGTACCTGCGGGATACGACTTCTCAACGGTCAATAAAGTCTTTCGCGATGGCACGGTCTTGGGCAACATCTCAACTTCTGATTCGAAAAAGTCAAAGAACGTCCTTTGGCGAGGCAATAGGCTTGTGATACTGGACGACTTACCCGGCTGGCCCAAACAGGGTAAGAAGTCAGTTTGCGTAATGTCGAACCGCAACGGGCTGACTTATGTTGAGGAGGATAACGGCCCAGGCAATGCTCGCCCACCTTATCTCCTCAAGATTCACCTGAAATGACCGCTTACGCCAGTAAGCCCATTGCCGATCGAACTTCAACCATCGTTGCAGACGCGACTTCAGCTGCTTTTTCGGCTCCTTGACGCAAGATTTCTCTCACCGAAGCGTCGTCCAATTCGGCTCGCCGCTCGCGCATCGGTCGGAAATACTCGTTGATCGCTTCTGTACACTCCGTCTTGTTCATCATACAACCGCGGAGCCCTTGGCGATCTTCTTCCCATTGGTGCTCCCAATTGGGCGAATAGACCTTAAGGTACTGACAAACCGCGCATCCCTCGGGTATGCCCGGATCATCCTTTTTGATTTTGCTTGGGGTTGTATAAGCAGTCTTAATCTTCTTGGCGGTTTCGTCCGCAGTATCAGCAATATTGATGCAGTTGTCATAAGACTTCGACATCTTCCTCATATCAAGACCGGGCAACTTCGCCCTTGTCTCGTCCTCGGGAATCAGATACTTATAAACCGGAAAAATATCGTGCCCATACAGGCGGTTAAACCGCTGACCAATATCGTTGCCAATCTCAAGGTGTGGAGCTTGATCGCGTCCAACTGGAACTCCGTAAGGGCGGTAAAGCAAAA
>JAYUOQ010000179.1:0-4376 GCA_043760685.1 Armatimonadota bacterium
CCGCCCGGAACCGTCCGGTACAAAATGACCCGCTTCAACCTCGTGAAAGACAAAAGCCAAGTCATCGCACCCGCCAAAGACGCAAGAAACACCGAGAACCCAGCTGCAATCCTAACTCACCCCGAATGGGGCGTCGTCCTCCCGTTTCGCTGGGTCGAGATCGAAGGCTACGAAGGCGAATTAAAACCCGCAAACATCACCCGCCGCGCCACCTTCCCCAAATCGTGGGATGACCGCGCCGCATCCTTTCGATGTTCCGATGACATGCTCAACCAAGTGTGGGATCTCTGCAAATATTCCATCAAGGCGACCTCGTTCGCCGGAATCTTTGTCGACGGCGACCGCGAACGCATCCCGTACGAAGCCGACGCCTACCTCAACCAACTCTCGTACTACGCAACCACCAACGACAACCAAATCCCGCGCGCAACCTTCGACCACCTCATGAAGCACGGAACCTGGCCAACCGAGTGGGCGCCGCACATGGTGTTCATGGCCCATGCCGACTATATGAAGACCGGCGACACCAAGTGGCTCGCTGCCCGTTACGATTCGCTCAAGACCAAGATCCTGGCAGATCGCGTCGATAGCGAAGGGCTCGTCCAAAGCTCCAAAGCGCAAATGACAAGGGACGACATCATCGATTGGCCCGCCGGTGAGCGCGACGGCTACGTCTTTGGCCCCCAAAATACGGTCGTGAACGCCTTTCGGTTGCGGGCGATCAAGCTCATGGCAGACATGGGGCGGGCAATCGGACGATACGCCGAAGGCGAAGCATTCGCAGCCCTGGAGGCCCGCGCCAGAGTCAAATTTCAACAAACTTTTTTCGACCCCCAACGGGCGGAGTACCGCGACGCCACTGGAGCCGAGCATTCCAGCCTGCACGCCAACCTCTTTCCGCTCGCGTTCGGGCTGGTGCCACCCGACTCCCGACAACTGGTCGCAAAAAACGTAGCCACCCTAGGTATGAAGTGCTCGGTCTACGTCGCCCAATATCTGCTCGAAGGGCTGTTCGAGAATGGCGAAACCCAAGCCGCAATCGACCTCATCACCGCGCCCGGCGACCGCAGTTGGCGGCACATGGTCGAGAGCGGAACCACCATCACGTGGGAAGCGTGGGACCAAAAATACAAACCGAATCAGGATTGGAACCACGCGTGGGGGGCCGCCCCGGCAAACCTGCTCCCCCGCTACGTGCTCGGCGTTCAACCCATGGCACCCGGGTGGAAGCGAGCGCTGATCAAGCCCCGTCTTGGCAATCTCACCTTCGCCCGAGGAAAAGTCCCGACGCAGCTTGGCGCAGTCAACATCGAGACCAAACGCACCCAATTGTTCACCGTATCTGTCAGCCTGCCAAAAGGAATGACCGCCCACGTCGAGCTGCCGAGTCAGCCAACCGTAACTCTGGTTTTAGTGAACGGAAAACCCGTCCCGGCAACCAAACGCGACGGATGGTGGATCCTGACCAACGACATCTCTGGCTCTGCAAAAATTGGGCTTGCTCCGGGAAGATAATGCTGCTTTTAGATATCACTTAACTGCCTAACTGACCACGGACTAAAATCCCCTCCGAAGCTGGGAGGGGTGGCAGTCCGGTGACTTTGTCGGACTGACGGGGTGGATGATTGAATATCATGCTGCCTCCCAACTCACCAATGTGTCGACGAGCCAATCGTAACAAAACGCATGCTCTAACCATAAGGGTAAAACATCGGCATGACCGCCAAAAGGATAACTGCATCGACGCTGATCCTCGTCGCGTCGATGTCTCAATGTCACGCACAAAAGAACTGGAAACCTCCGGTCGCTAGTCCAGAAGTCAAGCGCCTCGCCGACATCATTGTTTCTTCGGCACTCAAGCACGAACGATTTTTGAATATGAAATTGAATCGACACGACCGAGCCGTGCTGGAGAATGGCTTCAACAAAATCAGTGGCGACAAAGTCGCGATTTTGGAGGGTCTGGCGAATGAGCTGACAAAACGGAAGGTCGATCGCGATGAAAGGGTCGAAGGATTCTCCGCTCTACTTGTCTGCTACTTCATTGATGCGTCGAAGTTGTCGCAGCAATCCTATGGCTTTATTCGTAGCGACTACTTTGGCTTTCTCACGTTTACTGATTTAGGCGGGAACAATGAATGGAGCGGCCGACATTGGCTCTGGCGAGGAAAACCAGGTAACCGAAAACTGATGGTGTCTCGAATTTCACCCCCTGACGGTGGCTCAATTGTTTTCTCAACTTACGCTTATTTGTTGGACATGACACATAAAGGAACTCTGACCAAGTTCTTCCGAGACAAAGCAAAACCGCACTCGCATTAGCCATCGCCCAAACGAAGTGAGTCCTTGACCTCTCGTTTCGACTATGGCAGCGAGACAATTCCTGGGAACTTCGTTCCTTTACCCAGACTCCCAAACCTCCACGGAGAAGACCGGGCAGGGCGTTTGATATTGTTGCGTGAGGGAACCACGCGGTCGCGTTTCGGGACTATGTGGCGATCATGGAGCCGAACAAGATCTTTATCTTTAGGAACTTGCCGTAGGGGTGGGGTGGGTTTGAGGCGAAGCCAATAGAGGGCAAGATGCCCACCCTCCCAGTTACTCTCCTCCGCCACTCGTGTAGACTAACCTAGGATCGTCGCTCATGTCCCGAATCGCATTCATCGCCCTCGCCGCCGGAATATGGTGGTCGGCCAATACGGCGCAATTTGGACAACAAACCGTCCGGCTGATCGACCAGAAACTCATCGACGCGACTCAAAAGGGAAGTGCCACCACGGTCAAAGCCCTCCTGGCGAAGGGCGCGAACCCAAATGCCGTCTCGCAGGCCGGGCAACCGCCGCTTTTCGAACTCGGCGGAACGGCGAGCCAGCACCTCGAGATTGCGAAGCTGTTGCTCGCCAAAGGCGCGAAGGTCAACTATATCGAGCCACATCAAAAGTATTCGGTGCTGACCCACGCCATCGTCAGTTCGGGCGCCATGAGCGACATCACCCCGCTGGTCAATCTTTTTCTCGACCACGGAGCCAAGGTCGATCAGCCGATGGATGATGGAACCACCGCCCTGATTCTCGCCGTGCGGTTCGACAAGCTATCAACCGTCAAGCTCCTGCTCGATCGGCACGCCAACGTCAACGCGAGAACCCACCCCGCGCCGCCGGTTAAGTTCGACCGTTCCGGATTTGGATTCGACAAGGACTACGAAAAGGAGATGGCCGCCGAGCGAGCGCAGAGTGAGAAGCAAATGACCGAAATGAATGACCGGATGTTCGAGCCGGGATTCAAATCGTCGGGAACGTCGGCGATCTTCGAGGCGATCAACATCCGGGGAAACCGAGAGATGGTGACGACCCTGGTGAGTCATGGCGCAAGCATCAAGTCGATCGATGATAATGGCTGGACGCTGCTGCATTACGCGGTGAAGCAAGGGAACGCGCACGCCGTGATGGAGCTGATCCGCATGGGTCTGGACGTAAACGCAGGTTCGAAAGGCGGATTTCGGCCGCTGCATATCGCGATGCGCGTCGGGTTCTATATGCCGCTCAAGTCGATGGCGGAGCTGTTGCTTACAAATCACGCCGACCGAAACCTGAAGAACAACGCCGGTCAAACGCCCCTGCAACTGCTGATCGACGACACGACTTCCTTGCTCAGGGCGATGCAGCATAACCCGCAAATGCAAGGCAATATCGGATCCGCTGACCAACTTCTGGCCATCAGTAACGCGGTCGCAAAGGTGCTTGATCCATCGGCGAAACCGATCGGAATTCCGGCTCGGACTGTCGACGCGAAGGGCACTCGTTACGAATCGTTCTTCATCGCGGGGATTCAATTCGAGCGCGCGGTGCGATTCGAGAACGGGAAAATCGTGCTTGAGCTGTGGACCCGCGACGGTCCGAGCGAACCAAAAACGATCTCGATCGACATGCTCGAGTTGAATCATTATGAGCCGATCACCCATTTTCCGCTTAAGTTGGAGGTAAAGAAGGGAACCGCCATCTTGGTCACTTATCCGAAGGAAGCCGCCGAGGGTGGAGGAGCTCTCACGCTGGCTTACTCTTATAAGCACGGCCAGGGCGGAGGGTCGGGCAACATCAATGAGGGGGCGTCGGTCGACTTCGCTTTTTCCCAGTCGGCGGCGACGGGTTTTAAGGGCATGGAGATCAGCCACGAGCTGAAGGGGCGGACGATCATCATGCACATCGATGAGGTGAAGGTTGCGGGCAAAGTCGTGGCCGCGTTGACGGGGAAGGAGTTTTCGGTGGTCGGCGGTACGCCGACGGTGATTCCGGGGCTGGCGTTTCAGAAGGACGGGGTGAAAGCCGCGATTAAGTATAAGGTGAGGATATTGCCGAGCAAGGTGTGGGTGTCGAAGT
>JAYUOQ010000180.1:0-1763 GCA_043760685.1 Armatimonadota bacterium
ACACATGGGGTCGCAAGGTAATTCGATTACGGTCAACTGACGATCCAAATCCTACGAAGTTTGGCGCATTTGTCCACGCTGGACTTGCCGCGTACTGCAACCTTGGTTACATATTCGTTAAACGTTTTTACACCTATCACAACGAACCTCTCCCGGATCGAGGTTGCAACTTTGAGAGCTATACCAAGCAAGGGATGCTCGAAGTTGAGTCTCTCGCGCCGTTAGAAACGATCAAGCCAGGTGGTAAGACAGATACCCACGTTGAGCGTTGGACGTTGTCCGCCGGAGTCGCTCCGAGTGGAGACGATGAAGCTTACGAGTGGCTGCTGAACTTGTAGAATCCTATTTCCTACTGCAACAACCGCGACGGATTTTCGAGGTAGCTCTTCACTACGTTGATGAACTTCGCTCCAACTGCGCCATCAGCGACTCGGTGATCGAATGAGCATGTAATGTTCATACGGCTTCGAATCTCAATCTCGTCCTCGTCGTTGACCGTGACTTTCTTGCGAACGGATGAGATCGCCAAAATTGCCGCATTAGGCTGATTGACGATGGCAATGAAGTTGTCAACGTCAAGCATTCCCATATTGGAGATGCTGAAGGAAGAGCCAGAAAGCTCATCCATTGAAAGTCGATTTGCCTTTGCGCGACCTGCGAGGTCCCGAACCTCTGCGTTAATCTGACGCAATGGCTTTTGGTCTACGTTCTTGACTACCGGAACGGTCAGTCCATCTTCAAGTGCGACCGCGATGCCAATATTAATGTTTCCAAGTTGCAAGAGCTTGTCACCTTGGAAAACAGAATTGACCTGTGGCATATCGCGCAATGCCAAAGCCGAAGCTTTAACCACGAAATCATTGATGGAAACTTTTCCGCTCTCTTCTTCTTCGAACATTTCTCGAAGTGAAAGGATCTTTTCTACATCAACCTCTACGGTGACATAGAAGTGAGGAACCTGCTGCTTACTTTCTTGGGTTCGCTTGGCAGTAATTTGGCGAATCTTGTTGAGTGAGACAATCGTGTCTTCACCAGAAGCAGTGATTGGAGCAAATGCCGGAGCCTTGGCTGCGGCAACGACCGGAGCTGACACGGCTGCTGCAGGTGCGCCCGTAAGGTCTTTTTGAACAATTCGACCGTCAGGACCCGACCCTACGATTGAAGCAAGATCAATGCCTTGTTCTTTCGCAATTTTCTTTGCTAACGGAGAGGCTTTGATACGCTCGGAAGACGTAGGTGTAGCCGTTGGCGCGGCGGATTCGACGACTGGTGCTGATTCTGCTGGAGCTGATGCTGCCGGTGCAGAACCTGAGCCTATACCCCAACCTGCCGGAACGCTTTCGCCTTCTTTGAGAATGGCGGCAATTGCTTTTCCAACGGGCACGGTGCCACCGGCGGCTAGCAATATTCCAGAAAGGAATCCACTTCCGGGTGCCTCAAGTTCGAGCGTTGCCTTATCGGTTTGGATCGTGCCGATCACTTCGCCCGACTTAACTTTGTCGCCTTCTTTTTTGAGCCACTCCAACAGAGTGCCTTCTTCCATTCCGTCGCCCATCTTGGGCATGATTACTTCCGTCATTTGCTTCGCCTAGATTACCTTTACCGTTGCCCGAGCCGCGTCATTTCTTCGCCCATTTCGTGCCTTCAAGAGCAAGTGCCGCTCCACCTAGCATGCCTGCGTCTTCTACGTGCTGAGCCTGAACGATTGTACAGTCATTAAAGAGTGAAGAAATTGCGTTGTTTTGAGCAGAGACGATAGCCGG
>JAYUOQ010000181.1:0-1758 GCA_043760685.1 Armatimonadota bacterium
TCGCTCTTGGTCGCTTCCTTCCGACTTTGCTCACCAAACTCATATGAGTAATTTACCGCTCCCTTGCTCATCGGACCTGATCTATTTTCAAATTCAACCAACAATCCAAGTTAGTAGAATTGCTAGGTTAAATATTGGCCAAACCATGGAAGGCCGCCAGCAATATCTCTGAGGCTGACATGTCATTTCGAATCAATACAAATTTTGCGGCCCAAACCGCACACTCTCATTTGGTATCCAATGCAGACATGCTGCAAACGTCAATGGGGCGACTCAGCTCGGGACTCAGAATCACCAAAGCAAGCGACGATCCATCGGGTCTAATCTCCAGCGAGAACCTTCGGTCTCAGATTGGAAGTCTCGAAGCCGCGATGCGAAACAACTTAGACGCGATCAATTACTCCAAGACCGCCGAATCAGCCCTATCAGAAGTAAACCAACTTCTCAGTGATGCTCGAGGACTGGTAATTGCTTCCGGCAACACCGCAACCCTTTCGTCAACCCAATTACGGGCTAACCAAGACCAACTCGCCAGTATCGCTGCCAGTATCACACGAATCTCTCAGACCGCCCAATTTGGCTCCAAACGATTGCTCGACGGATCTTCAGGAATCCAAGCTCAAGTGAGCGCGGCTAACGAAGTTCAAGGAATTTCACTCGCAGGAATGTTCAAGGGTGTACCAATTACTGCCCAAGGGCTCATGACCCTCAATTCAATCGTTCCTGGTACTCAGGCCGCTCTCACGTCGGCAACCCTCACTGGTGGACTCGTTTTGAATGCCGGATCTTTCAGCATTAATGGTTCGACCTTTACATTCGTAGCCGGTGCTACCGGAGCCCAAGTTGCTGCCTCAGTGAACGCAGCTTCGTCTTCAACCGGGGTTACCGCTGCTTGGAATGCGGGAACCAACAAACTCGACTTCTCAACTACCAGTTACGGTCAAAACGCAGTTCTCAGCTTCTCCGATTCAAGCGGAGTCGTGAGCAGTGGACCTCCTGTAACCCTGACCGGCACCAATCCAATTGCAACGATTAGCCTTGGCGGAATGGGAACCGCTTTGTTCACCGGCGGAAGAGCCGGAACCGATGGTCTTAGCTTGTTCGATCAAGACGGCAACATGGTTCGCCTGACATCTGCCGGAAATGCTTCGGGAGGATATCCAATGACAATTGGTCAAATCACGCCAGGAAGCGCGGTATTCCAATTCGGTGGTAATGCTGGCCAAACCGCTCAACTTACATTGCCTAACATGGCTGCCGCACAACTCGGCAATGACGTTGTCGCAAACATGAACATGGCTAGCCTCGACATTACGAGTTCAGGCAATCTCGCCAATGCGTTGCTGGTTGTGGATCGCGCGATCAACCAAGTCACGGCGACCAGAGGTCAAATCGGTCAGTTTACGAACTATGTGCTTGAGTCGAACAATCGTTCCCTTCAGTCCGCCAAAGAAAACATGACCGCATCAGAGAGCACTATCCGAGATGTAGACATGGCTTCCGAAATGACTTCCTTTACAACCTACCAAATCCTTCAGCAATCGGGAATGGCGATCTTGGCGCAAGCCAACTCAATGCCAGAAATTGTCCTTGCGCTTTTGAAGGGATAAAGCAACAGTTTCGCGAATTGCGAATACCTTAAGCCGACACCTATCCGATAGGTGACGGCTCAAAGTATGTCTACTGTGGAGCTCTCGGCGCAGACATTCTCAGTGGTTCCAATCGCTTCTTCGCCTTGATTCCCGAGTCTTTCTCAAC
>JAYUOQ010000182.1:0-4357 GCA_043760685.1 Armatimonadota bacterium
CCACTTAAGTCGAGTCTAGAGTTAACTCTAGACTCGACTTAAGTGGTTTGAAGCTCAGAAAAAATCCTTACCAAGTTGTGTAGGAAGTGCCATCACTGGCAGTTCCAGAATTGTTTGCGGAGACCTTTCCGGTTGTCGCACCGGTAGTTACATAACCCAGCGCACCAGCATTTGTTGGGTCCGCCGGAACTGCTTGAAGGTATGGACCACGCCAATCTGTAGCGGCAATTGTCTTGGCACCACCCGTCGCGTCTAATCCACCGGTTGGAGCGGTTGTTACGGCCAGATCAGCGGCGGTCGCAGGTAATGCTCCGGTATCTGCTCTAAAGAGATCAATTGCATCACGAGTTAGTCGCAAGTTGCCTCTCAAGGCAGCTTCTTTGCTTCTCAAACTTGAGTTTGCAAACTTTGGAATTGCAATAGCGGCCAGTACCGCAATGATGATGATAACGATAAGAAGTTCTACCAATGTAAAACCCTTCTTAAAACCTTTACCGATCCGAATATTTTTCATAAGCCTCACTACTCTTCTTATTTCGGTGACAAAGAAACGATTCCTCAGGTATTTGCCAAAAAAACTTTCGGTCATTTGATGTTTTCGATGACCGAATAAATTGGAGAGATGATCGAAACGGTGATTGAGCCTACAATTACGCCCATAGAAACGATCATCAGGGGTTCAATAATGGACACCAACGCCTTCAATTTAGCGTCAATTTCCTTCTCCATCGATGAGCAAATGACTTCCAGCAACTGCGACAACCTGCCTGTCTTTTCGCCTACCGCGATCATTTGGGTAATTTGCTTTGGAAAAGCCTTTGTTTTTTCAATTGCCTCGTACATGGAGCTTCCGTGTTCAATGGAATCCCTCGCATTAAGGAGGGCCTTCGTGATGTCGGGATGGCCCGCAACTCGAGCTCCTTGTTCCAGGGCCGACAATAACTGAACGTTTGAAGTCGATAGCGCCGCAATGGTTTGAAGTGATCGTGCGATGGCTAGTCTTTTCAGAAGGTCGCCAAGCACCGGAACTCGATTCAACGCTTTTGTCAATACGGCCTTAACCGCGTCAATTCTTAGTAGAAATATTGTGCCAGCGATCACCACTCCCATGATTAACAGGGCTCCAACAGGATTGCTACGAATGTAGTTCCCAGAATCCAACATGAGCTTTGTGGTAGCTGGCAAATTGCTCTTCATTTGAGAAAAAACTTGGCCAAATCGAGGCATTACGAAAACAATGAGTACCAAGATTGTGATGATCGAAACTCCGAGCATCACGCATGGATACATCATTGCGTTCGTGATCTTTTTGCGAAGATCAGCAACTCGTCCTAAGTAATTGGCTCCGTTTCTCAAGGCTTGGTCAAATTTTCCGCCGGTTTCCGCAACTCGAACCATATCGGTGATGATTGCTGGAAACATATTGGGAGCCATCCTCAATGATTGTGAAAGTCCTTGTCCGCCAACAACGCCGTCCCTTACCGCCATCAGTGAATCACGAATAACCGGTGTTCTGGCGCTATAGATAACGGCATCCAGAGCCTCGACAAATGGAACGCCTGTCTCTGCCATGATCGCCAGATTGCTCAAAATGTCAGAGGAATCTTGGGCCGAAACTTTCTTTCGGATAAGCTTGGATCTGGTGTCAACATATTCAACTTTCTTAAAGCCTTTTGCGCCCGCAGAAGGCACCAAGACGTGAATTGAAATATCCTGAAGAAAGAGTTTCTTTTCAGCCTCGTCAAGTGACGCAGCGTTAACTTGCCCTTCAATTTTTGTGCCCTTGCTGTCGACACCCTTATAAGCATAAGAGACCATTAGATATTTTCCGCGGTTACCCGCAAGACCTCCTCAACCGTAGTCACTCCAGAAAGTACCTTTTTCGCTGCATCCATTCTCAGAGTCACGAGCCCCCCCTCAACGGCCACTTTTTGAATTTCTGAGGCATGCTTTCCGGTCAAAACCATCCTCCTCAATTCTGAAGTCATTTCAAGACATTCGTAAATTCCTATTCGCCCTCGGTAGCCGGTCTTCGTACAATGCTCACAACCTCGTCCACGAACGTAAACGTGCTGTGGATCCAGCGATAGCCGTCGGATATTTTCAGGATCAGGGCGGTACTCTTCAAGGCACTTTGGACAGTTGGTTCTGACCAAGCGTTGGGCAATGGAACAAGAAACTGAGCCACCGAGAAGGAATGGCTCTATTCCCATATCAAGGAGCCTTGTGATCGCACTCGATGCATCATTGGCGTGAAGGGAGCTTAAAACTAAGTGACCAGTTAGGGCCGCTTCGGTAGCAATAGAAGCCGTTTCACCATCTCGGATTTCACCAACAAGAATGACGTCTGGGTCTTGACGCAGCATTGACCGAAGACCAGCCGCAAATGTAACTCCGGCGCGCACATTTAGGTTGCCCTGAGTAATTCCTTCCATTTGATATTCGACGGGATCTTCAATGGTAATGATGTTCCGGTAAATCGAATTGAGGTGGTGAAGGGCAGCGTAAAGAGTTGTCGTCTTTCCTGAACCGGTCGGTCCCGTAACAAGAATAAGACCTTGAGGTTCTTCCAGTTTGGAAATGAGCGTTTTATGCGCTGTTGAGTGGATTCCCAATTTAGAGAGGTTGATCATTGCCGCATTCTTATCGAGAATTCGGATAACCAGGGTTTCTCCGTAAACGCTCGGATAAGTTGATACACGAAAGTCAAACTCGCCTTGAGGAGCGAGTAGTGTACAGCGACCATCCTGTGGAGCTCGGCGTTCTGCAATATCCAACCCTGCCATGAGCTTGATTCTCGATGTTAACGGAAGCTGAAGATCTTTAGGTATGACCATGATCTCCTGCAACAAACCGTCGATTCGCACCCGAACCCGAACTTTTCGCTGATATGGCTCAATATGGACGTCCGATGCCCGCATTCCTATCGCTCGGACTAACAAAGCATTTGCGAGTTTGACAACGGGGGCACCGTCACCAATCTCCTTTAACTCGACAATGTTGATTGGGTCGAGTTCTTCTTCATCAACCGCTTGAAGCTGAACATTGTCTGTGTCAACTCCCCGAACAGCTTCACCTAGGATTTCACCTAGGTCATCGTAGGCGCCAAAAGCCCTGAAAATTGATTCCCGAATGTCAGATTCGGTAGCAATCAAAGGGTCAATATCGCGACCAGTAAGGTTAGTAAGTTCGTCAAGTGCAGAAAGATTGAGTGGATCAACCATCGCTACCGAAGCAGAGACTTCAGTTACTTCAACCGGAATGACGAGTAATCGAACGGCGACAGAATGTGGGATGATGGTCGACGAAAACTGGTCAGGCTCAAGTACGGCAAGATCAATGAATGGGACTCCCATTTGAAGGCCCATGCACTTCAATTTCTGCTTTTCAGTGATCCTCTTGAGTCGGATAAGCAAGTCGCCAAGTGGCTCCGTCGTGTCTTCACGACGCGCTAGAATGTCGTTGAGCTCTTCGCGTGTAACGAAGCCCTCTTCGACAAAAATCTCACTTAGTGGCTTGTCAATATTCATTGTTTGATGATGTGAGGAGTGATGCTAATCAACAGTTGCGATGCGTTCTTTTGAGTTTTTCGACTCTTGAACAACTCTCCAAAAAATGGAATTTGACTGAGGTAAGGCACCTTTTGGAGGTTTACGATCTCTTCATCACGAAGCAGTCCGCCCATGAGCATGGTTTGACCGTCCTTCAAATGCAACATTGATTTAGTTTCTCGAGTCGCAATCTGAGGGTAACTTCCTCCGTTCAATTGGAGGAACCCGAGAATCGAAGAGACCTGAGCGTTGAGTGCAAGGGAAACCGTTCCGTCCTCCGAAATATCCGTTGCAACCAGAAGCGAAATACCAACGTTTTGCTCTTCCGTAGAATAGATAAACTGACCATTAGATGTCGTCCCAGTTACAACCGGGAACCGACGTTTTTCGCCAATAAGGATTGAACCCAACTCGCCGTCCATAACACTAATGTTTGGAGATGCCAGGAGTTTTGCCTTGCTGGCTTGCTCGAGAGCGTGAATGGTGCCAACAAAAGAGAGCCCAGTTCGACTGAACGTACCAACATTTGCATTACCGTTTACCGCCTCAGTGAGCGTGGTTTGGCCAAGATCCCAAGTAACACCTGCGTCACGAAGGGCATCGTTTGAAACATCATGAACTGTAACCGTAATTTCGACCTGCTTTCGCGGAATGTCCATCAATTGCAAGGTGAGAATTGCGTCTTGGACCGCGGCAATCGGTCCGGTTAACAAAACTTGTTTAGCCCGCGATTCAACGGCGGATGTTGCCGTCGAAGAGCTAGTGCTACTTGATAACCCGCTAGCGCCGCCACTTGCTCCGAGGTT
>JAYUOQ010000183.1:0-4357 GCA_043760685.1 Armatimonadota bacterium
TCACGGGAAAGTATCCCCTTGAGATACCAGAAGGTCTTAAAAAGCACGCATTTGATGATCCTCCTGCCGTCGGCGAAATGGCAACCGTAACTTCCGGTCAAGCGCAACTTTTTGACCAGTAATGCCAATCATAATCTTTCGCGGGCTTCTTGGCGAAAATGAAGATCATTCAGTCATTGGCAACGATCCCGTTTTTCGACAATTGGGAGTAGAGTCAAAGTTATTCAGGTTTCAATTAGATCCCGATGAGACATTTGAAGCCGCCATTCTGGGCTTGAGCGATTTAGTTCTCGATCAAGGTCCTTTGACGGTTGCGGCAATGGGTTATAACCCTCCTGAGCGCTCAGTCCAGTTTCACCTTTCACTCTTAAGTGCTAAAGGTGACCAGATTCGATGCCAAGTTCCTCCACCATCTTTAGAAGAATTTAAGGTTATCCAAGAGCATTTAATGCGGCTCAATACAAAGTCATTGACTGTTTTGTTCGGCGAAGGACTCGACCATGCCCTAGTTTGTGAAAAGCGCCTAGACATCCGAACGACTTCACCTTCAATCGCATGCCTTAACGGAAAGCAAAAATCTCTTCCGGAGGGAGACTCTGAAAATGACTTTAGAAGGTTCATTGACGATTCCGAGAACTTGTTGGCCGAACAAGAATTTAATCATCGTCGGATCGATCAGGGCATCCCTCCAATTAACCTCTGCTGGCCATGGGGGGAGGGGCAACTTCCGCAAGTGCCGAATCGGGCATTAGAATTGGGATATCCGTGGAAGGTGCTGGCAAGGTCAATTGCACTCAGAGGCTTGGCCAAGCTGTGTGGCTTTCGACCAAATAAGCTGGCACTTTTTGAGTTTCTTGATTTTTCGAAACTTGCTAGAGACATTCAGGCAGATCCAAGGTCACTGGTAATTATTGATGTTCCGCCCCTTCCGGAAGGGGAAGAGGAGCAGGAAGTCTTTCTAAACCGGGTCACATCATTGGGTGTCAAGTTGATTGACCCTTTGTTGGAACGGCGCCGGGAATCAAAAGGTGATCTTGTATTCGTTGCGACCAATCGAGAGAAGGATGGTCTCATCGCATATGTCACCAAAGAGAATGAGCGAGATCATTTTCCCTTTGACGAACGGAGCTTTACCGAGCGAAGAGTACCAATGCTCGGTTTAAAGAATTTGCTTGAGAATCACGAATGATCCACAATAACAACGAATCCGGTTAAATGCGTTTCGAAGTCATTGACATGGTCATATTGAAGGCTTGCATTCCTGCCATTTGCATGGAGGTCTTCATATTGGAACTAATTGGGATTCCGGTATTTCGGTCCAAAGTGGATGAGCCACCACCGCTCAGCGCCATCGACATCTTCATTCCTTGACCGCCACCTTTACCACCGGCCATATTCATGTTCATTGTTCCGCCTATAGTAACTCCGATCGTGACGGTGTTTGCATCGGCTTTAAGCAATTTATAGGTTGTGTTGATCTTGCCCGCTGATTTCAATCCTTGGGCTGCAGGCTGACCTTTTGCGGCTGCTCCCATTGCTTGCCCCATATCAAAACTTGTTGTCCAGGTTTCTCCGACCTTAATTGGCTTACTCGGGAAGGAAATGCCACTCATTGCGCCACTCATTCCACCCATCATTTGTTCAATCCCGGATGAATCTTTGCCGGACGATTTTGGCTTGAACTGCTTGTTTACGTAAACGAGAGTAGGTTTTGACAACGCTTTCTTCGCCTCGTCACCCTTAGGCATCCCGCCAGACATCGTGATGTTTGAAGGTGTATTTTCAAGCTTAAAGTACCCCCCATCAAAACTCAAGACTTTTGTCGTCATGACCATTGACGTAGTAGAATTTCCCATCGGGCTCGTTTGCGCAAGCGTAGTCGATTGCTTGTAGGACGATCCCACCTTTGGTTGGAATGACAAAGTAACGACCGACTGACTTGCGAGCAGGCTTGCGATTGCGATAACTGACATAATTCAATTATGTAATACGCTTTTCGCACGTATTCGATTCCCGCTTTAATCGGAATCCCAGCGCCGAGCCTATTTGACGCGCTTCATCGTGATCTTTTGCATAATCGTGATAACTTGCCCAGCAATATCCATATCCATTATCATTTTTGAATTTGTGTCTAGTGGCGAGCCCGTTGCTCGTTCCATTGTCGAAGTACTGACACCGTTAAATTTCATGGTAGCTGCTTGAGATCCTATTCCCGACATTTCTAGGTTTACAGTTCCAGATATGGTTGTATCAATTGAAATGGTTGAATCATCGGCCTTAACCAGCTTAAAAACCATACTGAGCTTGCCGACTGCCTGAGCTTTGGGATCAGGAATCATGGCTTTCATCATGGCTCCCAT
This sequence comes from Armatimonadota bacterium, assembly GCA_043760685.1. Taxonomy (GTDB): domain Bacteria; phylum Armatimonadota; class Fimbriimonadia; order Fimbriimonadales; family Fimbriimonadaceae; genus Fimbriimonas. The sequence goes on from JAYUOQ010000183.1 coordinate 2,361, forward strand.
ATCGATTGAATTGGTCCAGGTTTCGCCGATTTGGACAGGTTTCGTAGGAAAGGAAACGCTGGAAAATGCCTGAGTGAGGCCATTAAATAGATCCTTGCTAGCAGGGTCTTTAGCTGCGTCCTTTGGATCGATTTTGAATTTGAAATTCTTGTCAACGTAGGTGATACTTTGCTTTTCCATTGACTTAGCATTTTTTTCCGCGGTATCAGCCTGTCCGCCCGTGATTTTTACATCAGAAGTAGTTGTCTGAAGTTTGTAAAAACCGCTTTCCAGATTCAAGACCTTGACCACGGAGTTCATTGACGTCGTCGAGTCGCCCATTGGTCCGGTTTGCTCAATCTTCATGGACGTCTTATACGACGATCCAACTGCTGGCTGATAGAGTAACGTAACTGGCTCTTGGGCTACCAAGGCTGCGGCGAAAGCGAAAACAATCATGATTAACTTATGTTAACCGAAGTGAATCATGATTCGCTGGAAACCTTAAAGAATCAGCTTTCCCGCTTTATAAATGCGAGTTTTTGCGAACCCATGCTTTCCGTAGAATTCTTCGAGGGTTGTCCAATCGATGAGGCATTGCTTGACGCCTCTCGACTTGAGTTCAAGTAACCCGGCCGAGAGCATTGCGCCGCCCCAACCGTGTCCACGAACCTTTTGCGAGACCCCGATTGGACCGAGAGTTCCCCAGTTTTCGCCAAGGGCATTTCTCCAAACCGCACCAGAAATCGGAAACTTGTTTGATGAATCCTGAATTGAGGCGAAACCGTGAATGGCATTGTCATGAAAGAGTCCTACTACTCCCCGATGCGACCCTTCATTTTCTATTTTGGTCAAAATGTCATATCGCCATCTGCCCGGGAATTCTCGTTCAAAGAATTTAACCAGTAGCCCATGATCTTCGTCCCTCAGGACCCTAAATTCGACTCCTTCAGTCGGCAATTCTCGAGGTGGAACGTAGTCAGTCAGGTCTCGTTCGAGGTCGAAATACTCGCCACCGAGAGTAAACCCTTCGATCATGAGAAAGTCGTTCAATCTCGGCTTATCGGTCGGAACGCCTGGCCAAAAGTGTCGCGAATCCATTCCGAAAAGGACGCATGAGGCTCCTCGTTCACGCATCACCCGCTTCGAATCGCTGAATACATCGACCATATGAAGGGGATCGGTGAATGCCATCCCACTTAAATGCATTGCGTCCGGATCGGCAACTTTATAGTGCTTTGCGGGAGCACGCTTAATAATCACGAACGCCCTTAACATTTCTTCGAAATCGAGGTCTAGCAGGGAAGCTCCCCAGTCGAATGTTGGACTATCGACCGTATTCATTCTAAGAATGTCCATGTCGATTTGATACTTTGGAGGATAATGAGTATTCCAAAGATCAAGAACCTTATGAAGGTCAACGTCGCGCCAGTCGGTAATCATACTCTTGTCTCAAGTAAACAATGCAAGTGTTCAGTATAGTCGTTGATCGCATCATTGGCGCGTGCCACACGATCTCGAAGGAATACATCATCCGACTCGACGAAAGATTTGAGGCTATCGGTAACCCATGACGCTTCAAATGCATCTGTCCCGATCCCAAGGGTCCGAAGACCTATCCGCTCATCTTCCAGATCGAATCGAAGATAGGCAAGGAGAAACGGTCTGAGCTCCCGATAGCTGGAAATAAGTTGCTGCTTGAGAGAAACATATTGTGCCTCAGTACCATTGGTTGTGCCGTAGCGCTGAGAATTCAGCAATAACTCGGAAAACTCACTAAATCGTAAGGTGAAAGAAATGAGCTTAGTTTGAGTTTTGCGAGCTTGGTGGATTTCGTTTGCCCCTTGAAAATCGCCACCATCTGAATTAAACCATTGAGCAAGAAGTTCGCGAAGCGCATGATCCATGCGAAAGGTCAAACCTAATTGCCCCCTTGCTTCTGGACGTAATTGATTTTCAGGTCGCGAACCAAAGAATGAAGGTGCTTTTTGTCTTCTTGATCAAGCTGAGACTCGAGT
>JAYUOQ010000184.1:0-11951 GCA_043760685.1 Armatimonadota bacterium
ACCGCGATAAGAAAGAGAAAGCTTATTCGACTGACGCTAATATTCTTGGAGCTACTCATGAAGCCAAGGACCTCGAATTCCTTGATCGCGGGCTCAACATCGTCGAGCCGATCATGGCGGTGAAGCACTGGGATTCTTCCGTTGAAATTGCGACGGAAGAGGTCACGATTGAGTTTGAGGCTGGTTGGCCGACGAAGATTAACGGTCAAGCGTTCCCGGATCGAACCGGAATCTTCAAGCTTGCCAACGACATCGGCGGCCGGCACGGAATTGGCTTTAGTGACCAGATTGAGAATCGAATCATCGAGGCGAAGAGCCGAGGGATTTATGAAGCCCCAGGGATGGCCCTGCTCCATATCGTTTACGAGCGACTTCTCAACGCAATCCACAACGAAGGCACGATTGAAAACTACCGAACGAACGGACGCAAGTTAGGAAGGCTGCTCTATGAAGGTCGTTGGTTCGATCCGCAGTCATTGATGCTACGAGATAGTCTGCAACGGTGGGTTGCGAGCATGATCACAGGAAGCGTGACTTTGGAATTGCGACGAGGCGACGATTATACGATCCTCAACACAGCAGGCGACCATCTTGCCTATCATCCTGAGCGTTTGAGCATGGAAAGCGGGGAGTCCGAATTCTCGCCAGAAGACCGAATTGGTCAACTTTCGATGCGGAACTTGGATATCCAAGACACCAGGGAAAAGTTGATGGGATATCAAAAGCAGGCAGCTCTTGGCACCAACGAAATATTTGGATTGGAATCGACTAACGAATGAAGCGCGACGACGTTATCCAACACTCTCTATCGGGGACTTCCGAGAAGCCCCAGTGGCTTCAGGACAGGCTGAAATGGTTCAAAAGCTTGGAGTTTGGAATTATTCTCCACTGGGGGGTTTATTCATTTTGGGATTGTTGCGAGAGTTGGCCACTGGTGCCGGACTGCGATTGGTCACGGCGAGACGAGATCAAATGTTGGACAGAGCGTAACAAGAACATCGATTTGTTTCAGCATGATTATAAGAACTTACACAAACAGTTCAATCCCATTAAGTTTGATCCCGACAAATGGGCGGACCTTTTTATTGAAGCTGGAGCAAAATATGTCTGTTTCACCACAAAACATCACGATGGATTTTGCATGTGGGATACGAAAACCACTGACTACAAGATCACCGGCGTAGAGTGCCCATTTCATACAAACCCTCGCGCTGATGTGACCAAGGCATTGTTTGATTCGTGTCGAAAAGCGGGTCTTGCTGTATCGGTGTATTACAGCAAAGCAGACTGGGATTGCGAATACTATTGGGCAAAAAATCCTCGCCCGATAAGCCAAACCGCGAACACCGTCCATGATTCTGAGACCTGGGAGAAGTTCGTCCAGTTCACCCACGAACAAATCCGAGAATTGATGACCGATTACGGCAAGATTGACATTTTGTGGTTAGATGCGGGCTGGGTCAAGGGCAAGGAAGACATTCGAATGGCGGAAATGGTTGCGATGGCAAGGGAGCTCCAACCCGGTCTCATTGTTGCAAATCGGACCGTTGGTGATGAATTTGAAGACTTTGTAACTCCAGAGAGGGAAATTCCTGATGAAGCTCTGCCCGAAACTTGGGAAGCCTGTTTGCCTCTTGGGCCGGATTGGAAATACGTTGAGGGTCAGAAGTTCAAGAGTGCCGAGACTGTATTCGAAGAAATTGAGCAGACAAATGCTAAGGGTGGCAATTTCCTATTGGGTATTGGGCCGAAGTATGATGGCTCGATAACTGACCAGAACCAGGAAATTCTCCGGAAAATTGGTCGTTTGCGACTGAATTCACGAAGATAATCGCAAGAAAACGCATCCTTCTCGCTTAATCTGTCAAAATTTATTGAACCATATTGAAATAATATGGGTACTAACTGGTGAAGTAACTTGGCAGACACGAGCGATTTTAAAACAGGCATGGCATTCCAGATGGACGGCGACATTTGGACTTTGTTGGAATTCCAGCATGTAAAGCCCGGAAAAGGTGGGGCATTTGTCCGAACGAAACTTAGAAAGGTTAAGTCCGGGCAGGTTCTAGAAAAGACGTTCCGATCAGGGGAAAAAATAGAGCAAGTCTCGCTCGAAAAAGTAAAGATGCAGTTTCTTTACAAGCAACAAGGCGAGGCTGTATTGATGGATTTGGACTCATACGAGCAAATTCATGTTGATATGTCCACACTTGGTGGTCAAGCAGAATTCTTGAAGGAAGACATGGAAATAATTAGCCTTCAAGTAAAAGAGCAGGTGCTTGGTTACGAATTACCGAACTTTGTTGAGTTACAAGTCGTTGAAACAGATCCAGGGGAGCGAGGAAATACGGTTAGTGGTGGTGCAACAAAAGCGGCAAAGCTCGAAACTGGAGCTTCGGTGCAGGTACCGTTCCATATCAACGTCGGAGACGTCTTAAAGATTGATACTCGAGGCGGAAGCTACGTTGAGCGAATAAATACGAAGAAATAGGCCTCGATAATCGGTGGGGAAATCATGAAGCCAGTTCAGAAAAAAGACCCGACAGAATTTCAGCCAGATATGCTGGGTGAAGTTCCGGTAACTATCGCACGATACGCCTTTTATGGTGGGGCTAGCTTGTTGCTCTTATCAGCAATAATTACCATTTTTATGATGACTGTGGCTAATGGTGACGCTAATAAAGCAGTTCAGGTAGCGACCAATATTCAGTTATTCCAAAAAGGAATGTTGATCGGAGTTGTAGCGACGGTTATTGGTTCGGCTTGGCTATTCTGGGAGGAAGAGATCATGGTTGGCGTCAATCTGATGGCTGCTTTGGTACTTTTCTTTTCTAGCTTGATTCTGCCGATGGTAATGACTTTTACGGCAGGCAACCCAGGCGTTGTAGCCGGATACTCGGCACTTGACATGGCCGGGAAGGTTTACCTCGGGTTCGCACTCACTATCCTTGTGGTCGATATTGCCCTCCGGGTTAAGACTAGATCCGAGCAAGGCGCAAAGAAGGACAGCCTGAAATATGGCAAAGGCATTACCGAAGAGAGCGATCGAAAGAACGTCTTTATGGGTAAATGTTGGCAGCTGCCCTATTGCCGAAAATTTGTTCGTGAAAAATGCCCCATCTATCATGCTCAGCGAACTTGCTGGAGGGAGCTGGTTGGATGCATGTGCGAAGAGTCGGTTATTCGAGCGGCGATGGACAACAAGCCGGTTTCGAAAGAATCGTTGCTTTCAGGTGCGGCCATTCCTCGCAACACAAAATTAACTGACGGGCAAAAGCGTGAACGCTGTAAAACCTGCGTCATTTACAATGAGCATCAGAAGCACAAATACAAGCTCGCAATGCCGTTGGTTGTCATCGGCTACGTTCTTTTTTACATCTTGTTCAAGGGACCTCTTGCCACCGGGATCAATAATTTCATCAATCAGACTAACGACACGATTAACAAGGTCACGGTTGGTGGGATTAAGGGCGGTCCAACTGCCGACTTCTTCACTCAATTTCTCGTTGGTGCCGTTGTAGTGGTCATGTTGGCGTATACGATCAAGGTTGTTGAGTATGCGATCTTCAAGCTCAAAATTTGATGTCGAGTTTAATTAAACTGGACGGATCTCATGGCGAAGGTGGCGGTGCGTTATTACGCTCCGCCCTTTCTATGTCAGCTCTTACGGAACAAGGCTTTCAAATTGATCACATTCGGACTGGGACGAAGTTCGTTGGGCTTGATGTCGAGGACATTACGCTCATCAAGGCTCTGGCTTCGTTATGCGACGCAGACACGTCGGATTTAACTCCCGGCACTCTCAGTCTCTTATTCGCTCCAAAACGCTCAGTAAAGCCCTTTAAAGGGCTAATCAAGACAGAGCGGAACCTTTCGGGACGAGGCTCTAATGCATTAGTCATTGCATCAGCTTTGGCGCCGATTCTGGCTCGGAGCGGTGGATACTCAGAATTTGATGTCGAAGGCGAGACCTTCTCAAACAACTCAATGACCTTTGATTATTTTAAGAATGTCTTGGGCGGCTTTTGGCGAAAGCAAAATCTCCAGATGCATAGCGAAATCATTCGGGCAGCCTATTCTCGCGATACTGAGGGGAGTTGTCATGTTGAGATAGAGCCAGGACCCTTTATTGGATCGAAGTTTACGGTTCGGGGTAGAGCTAAATTGCTTCAGGCATCAATAAGTTATTCTAGGTTGAGTCATGGAATAGCAGACCGAGCAGCCTCACATCTTCAAAAGCTCGCTCATTCAGTTAAAGCAACGTTCAATTGTGAACTTCATGAGTTGCCGAGTGATACTGCGGGGATTCAGATCACCGTCTGGATGCAGTTTGAGAATGGTATGGGCGGCGGTAGTGCGATGGGCGCAAAGAAGTTACCTGCTGAACAGGTTGCTCAAGAGGCGTTCGAGAAGTGCTACGAATGGATTGCGACCGAGACACCCCTTGACTCAATCCTTGCGGAGCATGCTTTATTGCCGAGTTGCTTTGCGGAAGAAAGCTCAGAATTTGTCATTTCAGAGTTGACGTCAAGATTCATGACGATTGCCTGGGTCATCAAACAATTTTCCCCGGTTCGTATTGTAATCAAGGGAGCTCAAGGCGAGACGGGAACCGTAAAGGTAAGTCGGTAGAGGTATGGTTTTATGATGCGTGGTTGGTTGTCAATTGTTCTTGTTGGAATGGGTGCCTTATCCTTTGGTGATCGAATAATCGATGTGCCAATCGGCAGATCACTGAAGATGGGTACCTTTCAGATTTCCGATTTGGAAGGGATGAATCAGAGTGGTTCTCGGGATCGATACTTTGCCTACGCGCCATTGGTTGGCTTGGAATTTGGAGTCCGGCAGCGGATGCGTCCCAATGAGTCGGGGCACACGACATTTGACATTGCCTACAATCTAGTTGCTCCGGTTGCGGCTCTTTCGCCCGGAATTTCGGTTGGAGTGCTGGATGGGCTCAACGAAACTTTAGATGGGAGAAGAACTTATGTTGCCGTCACTTTTCGTGAACTGCTAGATGTAGGCGATAAGGGCGCAAATGGCGAAGCTACGATGGGTATCCAGTTTGGTCACTTGAATTCTGGTTTCGTTGGCGTAACTCTACCGCTCTCGAATAACTTTAAGTTCATGGTTGAACACAATGGAGCCCGAATTTCCACTGGCTTTGAACTTACGATCGATAAGTCAATTCGAGGTCGAGTGATTACCCAGGATGGGACGCTTCTTCTGGGACTGAACCTGTCTCGCCGTTTTTAACCATCAGACCGTGAGCATTGCAAAGCTCAACGATCCTAGCGGACAGTACTTTTGCGAACGTCTCTCGGTTCCTTTTTTCGTTGGTGTCGGTACAAACTTCAGCGTAGGAGAATGGCTTTCCGTAAACGACGGTTATCACGCTGCGATGAAGCTTGGATGAACCCTTTCCCAGACGCTCCTTCGTGCCAATAAGTCCTACTGGAATGATCAGAGCATTTGTTTTTTTTGCGAGGAGCCCAACTCCTCGGCTGATTGGCAACATGACTTTGCCATCACCCCGAGTTCCTTCGGGAAAAATTAAGATTGCTTCGCCAGAGTTCAAGAGTTCAATTGCGGTTCTTACCGATTCAGTATCTCCTTCTCCTCGATTTACTCGGAAAGCTCCGAGGGAGCTTATGAGCCAGCCCAAAAATTTCTTCTCGAACATTTCTGCTTTCGACATAAATCGAAGGCGCCTTGAGCAACCGCACGCAACTGCTGGAGGATCGGTATGGCTCAGATGAATTGGGGCGAATATGACACCTCCAGTTGCGGGAATATTTTCTTGACCGACTGATCGAAATCCGCCACCAAGTTGATAGAAGAACACCCGCATAAACCAGCGGCAAAAGGCAAACCAGGTTGGATGAGCCTTGGTTACTTTTGAGGGAGGTCCTTCGGGAGGGGCACTACTCATTGAGCATGCTTTGCAAGTTGCTTGAGAATGTCATAGGTTACGGCACTGAGTAAGATTTCTCGAATGTAGAGTTTTGTTTTTTCTTCGTCGCCAAGCTTTGAAGCTTTTGTTTGCCCCTCGACGTAGTTAGGATCGGTCAGGTTTCGCATCGCCGCCATTTGACCTTCGTTGAGATTCTTTTTACAAGTTTCAAGCAACATATCTACCATCTCAGATGTAGCGATCTTCCTTCGAACAAGGAGCGCTTCTTGAACTGAAATTATTTTGGCTTGGAACTCTCGCTTAGGGTAGCTGCCATCGTTTAGGGCCGATTCGAGGGACTTATCTAGGTCGGCATTGAGCTTTTTTAGTTCCTTTGCATCGAGGGCTAGAATCTCGGCCTCCTTGGCTCGACATCTCTCCATCGTTGTCATCAGAGCGTCCATTTGGGTCTTCTTAAGCAACAAAGGCGTAACATATTTGATCATGTTCAGCTTGCTGATTTTTGCAAGGACCTGATCGACGTCTTTACCTGCTTGAGAATTATCCTGCGAAAAGCAAAGGGAAGCAGCTAGGGCAAGGCAGATAGCGAGAGAAAATCTAAATTTCATGGTATGTCCAGATTATGAACGCTTTGAATCGTCGGTCGTTTCGGAATCCGTCACGATTGAGACGAAGCTAAGCATTGCTCCTACTTGAAGAACAACGAAAAAAATCATGAAAATCATGGTTCCCAATAGGGAAAAGAAGCTTGGTTGACTCCAATCCTTGATAGTAGTGGCGACCGTAAGAGCAAAAAATGCGCTTGCAAATGACAGCAAGCTTGCGACGACACCTAGGATTATCCTGAGATTACGCGACAATGCTTTTAACTTCTGCCGAATTTCTTGTGATTTCAGGAACAAGCCAAAGGCAAAAAGCGCAATTAGTGTAAGAAAAACAATTCCAAAGACCCATATCATTACCTCAATCGTACTCAACGCGGTAAATTAGCTCGGTGGTTTTGGTCTTTGGCACTATTTGCATTGACTGCATACGGCGAATAAGTAGCCTCCCAAAAAAGGGTGGTTATTGTGCCGTCGAAGACCAAGTTGAGCTTCTTGGCGGAGAAGCTGCCAATACGGCATGTTACTTGACGATGTGGCGTCAAGAAGTCGCGCTTGCTGGAAATGCCTTAGGGACAGGCTTTGAAGGCGAGAATCTACGAATGAAGCTCCTTGAAAAAGGGCTTGATATCCATTTGCTTCAAAGGGCAGGAACAACGCCAGTATGCGATGTCTATGTAACGGCCGACGGTGACCGGACCATGTTTGGCTATGGGTTCCACCACGAAGCAAACCACACTCCATTTGATGCTTTGCCGTTTCAGGCGGGTCACTGGTTTACTGCAGATCCAAATATTCCGAACGCTAGCCGTTTGGCAGCAAAGATGGCTCATGCAAAAAAGATGAAGCTCTACTTGATGGACTTTTCACGAGATAACGAGAAAATTCCGCCGGGAGCCATTTGCCAGTACGGGACCGACTCGGTAGGAGAACGTGGAAATTCAGAAGTTAATCGAAAGTGGGCCATGGCGTGGACTGCGAAGCATCAATGCACAACAATTTTGACCGACGGTGGGCTTGGCCTCTATGTTGCTGAGCCAGGAGAAGAAGCCGTATTTCTTCCTTCGTTTCCAGCGATTGCTGTAGTTGATTCAACGGGGGCTGGCGACGCTTTTCGAGCGGGAACGTTGTACGGGCTGATTCACAAGAAAAAGCTCCTTCATAGCGTGCGGTTTGGCGCCGCCGCCGCATCACTCAAAGTAGCTCACTTAGGAGCGACCGAAAACGTGCCGAGTCTTACTGAGGTTGAAAACTGGATAAAAGCCAACCCGGAGATCGCGCAAGCTTACGACGTTTGATCGTATAACTAAACATATGCCTATTCGTAAAGTGCCTGATACGGTGCTTGAGAAGCTGTCAAAGCTGCCCAAGTCGCCGGGGTGCTACATTTACACAAACGAAAAAGGCGAAGTTTTGTACGTTGGAAAGGCAATTGTGCTTCGAAATCGAGTTCGGAGCTACTTCCAGACTTCAACCAAGCACAGTATTCGGATCGAGCGATTAGTCGGCAAGATCTGCGACATCGAGTGGATCGTGGTCGACTCAGAGCTAGAGGCTCTGGTGTTGGAATGCAATCTGATCAAGCAACATCGCCCACCATATAACGTGCGGCTGAGGGATGACAAGTCCTACCCTTATATAACCATCACCAAAGAAGCCTTTCCGAGGGTGCTTTTTACGCGAAACGTTCGCAAAGATGGTTCTCAATATTTCGGACCATATTCAAGTTCGTATAGTGTTCGTGACACCCTTCAGTTGCTTCATAAGGTATTTCCGCTTATTCCGTGCGGAAAGAGCTGGAGCGGCAGGAATGAGCAACGTCCCTGCCTCTACTATCATCTGGGGCGGTGCCTTGCCCCGTGTGCTGGTCTAGTCAAGAAATCTGACTATGCGGAAGTGATCACCCAAGTAAGCCATGTGCTGCTCGGCAAAGAGGACTTCCTAGTGAATAGCCTTAGGGCCAAAATGGAAGTTGCGGTTGAGGAACTAGATTTCGAATCTGCCGCCCAAATTCGCGATCAATTAAGCGCCATTGAACACACTCTACAACGGCAAAAGGTACTTTCGAACGACAGTATTGACCAAGACATCATTGCGGTAGTAAAGGACGAACGTGGCTCTGCAATCCAGATGTTGTATGTCCGAAATGGGAAGCTTATTGGCCAACATCAATACTTGCTCGACGGTGCTGCAGATGCTCGACCTGGAGAAGCAGTCCAAGAGTTTGTCAAACAGTATTACGCCAGTGCGCCTGATGTTCCTCGCGAGATTCTCTTGCCAGTCGAAATAGACGAAATCAATATCGTACAGGCGTGGCTCAGGCAAAAGAAAGGCTCGGCAGTGACGATTGAAGTGCCAAATGGCGGTGAAAAGCTGAGGATGGTCGAAATGGCGGCAAACAATGCGGAGCTTGCCTTAAACGCCTTCAGCCAAGAACTGGCGGCAAAAGAAGAGTGGGCAGCCGAGGCCATGCAGCAGCTTCAGGAAGAACTGGAACTACCTTCGCTGCCTCTCAGAGTTGAGGGGTATGACATTTCAAATCTTTCTGGTACCGCTCCAGTAGGATCAATGGTTGTAACCGAGAATGGGGAGGCGGCAAAGCACGAATATCGCAGGTTCACAATCAAGTACCTGCAGGAGACTCCGAATGACTTCGCCATGATGAATGAAGTGATCATGCGTCGCCTTCGGAACTACCTTGACGGCAATGTGAAGTTCGCTACTCTTCCGGACCTGTTCATGATCGACGGTGGAAAAGGGCAGTTAAGCGCGGCCCTTAAAGCCCGAGATGATCTTGGCCTTTCGGTGCCGATGATTGGGCTCGCCAAAAAGCAAGAATTGATTTTTATTCCAACGCACAAAAATTTAGACGGATCATATTCATACCGCGAAGTGGTTCTGCCATTAACTGCTCCCGGTCTGATGTTGCTGAGAAAGCTCCGAGACGAAGCTCATCGATTTGCTCTTAGTTTCCACCGAAAGATTCGGGATAAGAGACTCAATGGTTCAGTTCTCGACGAAGTGCCGGGGGTCGGTCCTCGCCGTCGCAGGATGTTACTACGAACCTTTGGTTCGATTGAAGGTATTCGCCGGGCAACCGCTGACGATATTGCTTCGGTGCCCACCATGACAAAGCAGTTAGCGGCGAAAGTCAAAGAATATTTGACCGAGACGTAAGCGATGATTCGGCGAACAATTCTGGCTAACATCGTATCATAGATGCATGAGATTTTCTCGCACAACAAAAATCGTTGCTCCCATTTTGATGGTTGCTCTCCTTGCTCCAATTGCTACCCCGCAAATTGGTCAACTTATTAAGTTGGTGGGAATTTGGGAAGTTACCAAGCGCTATGGCGGAGACGTTAACAATGCCTTCAACAAATTGGTCAAGCGAGATCCCGAAGCATCGAAGATGACAAAGGTAGTTCCGATCATCAGCGGCGGAATTGGTGGCCGAAAGGCTGTCGGTATGGTTCAGGTCTCCGGTCCAAAAAGGTATTTGGAAACGGTTAAGGCTGTCGCCCAACTCGAACAAGACCTGTTTGGAAAGGAAATTCGAATTCGCGCGATGATCCCGATTGATCAAGACACGATTGCGAAGGACATTAAGCCGGTAGAGCAGGTTGGCATCACCGGAATCGTCGATCTGAAACTATAATGGCTAAATCATTCTTGTTGGCAGGATCCGGACTCTTCGGTTCGGGTCCTCACCAATCGCCTCACTGGCCAATCGTCTGGCTTCAATGACTTGAAATTGAGCCTTGCGAACCGTCGGGTTCTGAGGGCTTAGTTCAAACGGTTTACCGTTCTGCAAAACCGTCTCGATTCCCGCTTGTACTTCGGCAAACACCTTCTCTTCCATTCGTGATGAAGTCGAAACAGTCTCTACATTGCCTTTCACAAGATCATCGAGAGCCGATGCAATGTTCGCAAATGTATTGGATCGAACCACGATTGTTTTGATGTTTTTTCCGGCAAGGTCACGAATTTTTCTAGGCTTGCTTTGATACGTTGATCGAATCGCCATAACTGCGTCGGCACTTTCGATGTCGGCCGTAACCGTTGCCGCAACCTTCTTCTCACGGATCGCTCGCTCTAGGCGAGTTCGAGCAATTCCGTAAGGAAAGATCTTAACTAGTCCAGTGGAATCTTGGGTTGGCGGAGTAGGAGTTACCTTTGGTTCCTTAGGAAGACCACCGTTGCCTGCGCTCTTCGCTCTTGCTAATGCTGGGAACCGTTGATTGAAGGCTGGATCAGGTAAATCGGCAGTTTGTTCTTCTTGAACAACTTCTACCTTACCAACGTCGGTTCGAACGCGAATCTCTGGCCGGGGTGGAACTCCGCGCAGGATCATGTCGACTGTCTTTTGGACGTTGTGGTGAACTGCTAGTCGGTCGTAATCGAGCAATTCGACTACGACATCGAAGGTAGGTGGTGACTTGCGCTCAAGTACAGTCTTTTGGGTTCCCCGGCGTTGGGCTTCAGCGTCTGATAGGGTAACCGCTTGAATGCCGCCAATGAGGTCGGCAAGAGACGGATTGAGCATCAAGTTTTCGAGCGTTTGACCGTGCGCAGTTCCAATGAGCTGTACGCCTCGCTCCGCAATTGTGCGGACAGCAAGAGCTTCAGCTTCGTTGCCAATTTCGTCAATGATGATCACTTCTGGCATGTGGTTTTCTACTGCCTCGATCATGACGTTATGTTGCTCGGCGGCAATGCGAACTTGCATCCGTCGGGCAAAGCCAATTCCTGGATGAGGAACGTCTCCGTCGCCAGCAATTTCGTTGGAAGTATCGACGATAACGACTCGTTTTTTGACTTCGTCGGCAAGAACTCGGGCTACTTCGCGGAGTTTAGTCGTTTTTCCGACACCTGGCTTTCCGAGGATCAAGATAGATTGTCCTGACCGTACGATGTCATCAATGATGTCAATCGTTCCTTCCATTGCTCGACCAACACGACATGTCAATCCTACAATCTTGAGGTGACGGTTTCGAATTGCAGAAATACGATGCAGTGTTCGCTCGATTCCGGCTCGATTATCGGTACCGAAATCACCTAGCGACTTACTCACGAACTCGATGTCGAGGTCCGTAATCATGACATCCGTATACCTTTCAACGTGATCGTTGTAGCGAACTTCTGCCGGCCGGCCGTAATCTAGCACAACTTCGATAAGACCGGCGGTGCCGAGGTCTTCGATTCGTTGGCGAACGATGCCTGGGAGGACGTTTAGAAATTCAGCGATTCCATCCGAATAGCGAGCCATTTTATTCTTCGTATACGAGAGAAGCTCCTCAATCGTTTGTCGGTTGAGGAGCTCCTTCTCACATTTTATGACGCATTACAGCGTCAATCTGATCCTTTAACTTGGTTAAATTTAGATCTTTGTTTGCGATTCAGCCAAAGTTACAGTCGTTTCCTTGGTTTGGCCA
>JAYUOQ010000185.1:0-4337 GCA_043760685.1 Armatimonadota bacterium
ACAGGGCAGTCTGAGAACCAGCCGATGTAGATACGTCAAGGTTATTGACCGTTACACCGCTCGCAACACCAGATCCTAGTTGTCCTGCACTCATATTTCGAAGAGCAAGGTTAGCCGTGGTGTTCGCAAGGAATCCAATTTGGAAGCTTGAGTCTTGCGCAATTACTTGGCCCATAAGCTGAGTATTAACTGCGTTACCGCCAGTAGTGATCGTCAACTTGTTACCATTGTTGTCGGTAAGACTCAATCCATCGGCACCAGCTGCTCCACCAGTAAAGAGAACGCTTTGACCACCCATGGTTACCGTTGCAGTTGCATTCGAACCAGTTACAGATGCTGAAGTGTTCGCCGCAGAAGAGACTGCACCAGATGTGTCAACGAAGTTGACCGATCGGTTGGTACCTGTCTGAGTCTGTGTAAAGGTCAACTGGTTCGAAGCGTTAAACGCTGCGGTTACACCGGTTTGACCAGAAGCTGCGTTAAGAATGGACGCAATGTTTGCACCCGAAGTACCAGCTGCAATTGTGAAGCTGACACCGTTAACACTGATTGAACCAGAAGCGGCTGCACCAGCTGTCAACAAGGCAGTTGCCGTGTAGAGTGCCGCAGTTGCTGCAACGGTTTGGTTAATTGTGACGAGACCAGTTTGCGTGATCGTCGTACTGTTGGCCGTACCGCCGAAACTAAATCCAGCAACCTTTGAAGTATTCGAAATCTGGGTAGTGACACCAGCAGAACCATCAAGCAGCTTTCGTCCTGAATAGGTAACTGATGAAGAGATTCGGTTAATCGAGGTAATAATTGAGTTGATTTGATCTTGGTTTGCAGCGAGTTGCGTGGAAGTCAACGTAGCTGAGTTTCCAGAAGCAATTGCAAGACCCCGAGCATCAGCCAATAGTTGGTTCATTTCTCCGAGAGCATTTTCAGCCGTCTTCGAATAGTTCATGGCCTCGGTGTTGTTTCGCATAGCCGAATCCATCGAACTGATCTGCGATCGGAAAAGCTCGGATGAGATGAGACCAGCAGGATCATCAGAAGCATCTGCAATTCGCAGACCCTTTGATAATTTGCCCATGGACTTGGTCATCAAGCTTGATGATTTAGAGACGCTATTGTATGCACCTAGTGCAGAGATATTGTTGTTAATCTGAAATGGCATTCGATCCTCCGTGACTGTCGGGTCTTTGCTTTGGCATCTTGCCTCGGCAAACGATTCCTCCCCAGGTATCGTGGCTCTTGGAATGACCCTCCCTTGAGCTCACTGAGGGATTTCCATTTGAGTCGTGCCAATGAACCTAGTAAAAATACAGTTATTGTTTTAAGCTGTCAAAATTACTAGCTGTTATAGATACCAGGTGAAGATACAGCTGAATTCGAGCGAATGGGCATAACCGGCGCATTCGTTAGACGCAGATGGTCCTCAACCTTACTGACGGAGTCCTAAATGTGCCATAATCATTCGTTACAGCTCGGGGCGCAAGCCCCCGAATGGAGACCAAGAGCATGAGTGAAGAATTAAATAAAGCCCTTGCTGCCGATCCAATGAAAATGGATAAGGACGCAGACAGCGCCAAAGCAAGACCTCGCAGAAAGAAGAAAATTAGCTATCTAACCCTCAACAAGGTTTATATTGTTGATTACAAGGATACGCCACTCCTTCGTAAGTTCATCAACGATAGAGGCAAGATGATCCCATCACGACAATCGGGAACGACTGCTCGACAGCAACGACAAGTTGCTCAAGCAATCAAACGAGCCCGAGAAATGGCCCTGATTCCATTCGTTGTTACCGAAATGAGCAATGAAAAGCGAGAGCCACGGGAGCCAAGAGAAGGCCGAGATGGTCGAGACTATAGAGATGGACGAGAAGGTAGAGAGTCACGAAACAGTGAACCTCAAGAAGCCAGATCAGAAGCTCCAGCCGTAGCAACCGAAGAATAAACTTAAACGATTCCAGATCGTAAAAGGTCCTTGAGCATTAAAAGCCCAAGGACCTTTCCATTTTTGACCACTGGCATTTCGCCAATTTTTGCAGACGAGTTCTGAAACACTTCCAACGCCTCAATTGCCAACAATTCGGGTTCGATGGTCGAAGGAGACTTGGTCATGAAGGATTCGGCCTGAGCCTCGATGTTAATAGGAGTCTTCAGCAAATGGCGTCGAAGGTCCCCTTCTGTCACGAACCCAATCAAGTTACGGTCTGAATCAACGATACAGGCGGCGCCGACACCGGCAGTCGCAATCTTTTGCATCACTTCTAAAACCGAATTGTGGAGACCAGAAACGGCAATGTCATCGTATTTGCGCATGACATCCTCAACGCGAAGGAGCAATCTCTTACCAAGGGCTCCGGCAGGGTGATACTTGGCAAAGTCTTCTTTCCCAAATCCCCTTTCCTCCATTACTGCGATTGCTAAAGCATCGCTCAAAGCAACCATAACCGTTGTGCTCGTGGTTGGTGCCAAATTATTCGGGCAAGCTTCTTCACGAACACCAGTGTCCAAAATAAGGTCAGAGAGTTTGGCGGCGGTACTGTTTGGGCGTCCAGTAATCAACACGGTTTTTGCACCGGAAGCCTTGAAACTTGGAAATAGTCGGACCAGTTCGTCAGTTTCTCCACTATGGGTATAGAGCAAGACGATATCGTCTTTCGTGACCATTCCGAGGTCGCCATGAACGGCTTCAGCCGCATGCATAAAGAATGCCGGTGTGCCTGTGCTTGCCAAAGTGGCGGCGGTCTTGTTGGCGATATGCCCCGATTTTCCTACTCCGCAACAAATCACCCTCCCAGTACAACCGAGTAGCCACTGAGCCGCGGTAGTAAAAGAACGATCTAAGTTGGCGGCGCAAGCAATGAGCGCTTTAGCTTCTTGGTTTAGGACCTTTCGACCGTTCTCAATCATGGTTTACAAGATACTCTTTCCGAAGAGGGACGCAACCCATTCGGTAGCAATTATCGCGGTTTGGTTATTGTTATCGTGAATAGGGCTGACCTCAACGACGTCAAGTCCAACAAGTTTGAACGATTGATCCTCTTGAAGTGTGGTGTAAATCAATTCGGCTAAAAAGTGTGCCTCTCGATAGGTAAGACCACCACGAACCGCAGTACCCGTACCTGGAGCAAGGATTGGATCCATCGCGTCCACATCAAGTGAAACGTAAAGGTATTCGCACCCAAGGCCCTTGAAGTATTGGTTGATTCGGTTCCATGAACCGAGCACACCATCTCGATCGATGTCGTGCATGGTAATGGCACATCCCATTTTTGCTCGCTCACGTTCGCCCGAATCAACATCTCTCAATCCGAACCAACTGATGTTTGCCGGATTCAGCTTCTTGTTCACGACGCTACTTTGGAGCATTTTCCAATCACGATCGTAATTCCCGTCCACTCCGCTTTCAAATCCGCAAAGCAGGGCAAGTGGCATGCCATGAATATTTTGCGACTGGGACTGGTCAGGGGTATTCATATCCACATGAGCATCGATCCAAAGGATTCCCAATTTTTCGCTGTATTTGTCGACAAGGGCGGATACCGGTCCGGCAGCCATAGAATGTTCGCCACCAAGCATAATAGGAAAGTTGTCTCGGGCAAGAATATCGACCGTGACCGCCTTAAGCTTGCTCAGGACGTCGCTGATTGGCTTGGCATACGGAAGTCCATCACCTTCACTAGCGGTCAAATCGACCGAAATGTTGCCGCGGTCAGCCCCACTTAATTTGAGCTCATTGAACAGCGTGTTGGTAATTCCGGCAAGACGCAGAGCATCTGGTCCGAGGCGACTCCCTTGTCGGGCACCGCCCAAGTCGAAGGGGGCGCCATGTATCTCGATCACGTCTAATAGGGTACCTGTCTGGCACCTGCTTAATTATTTAGGCGCGTTGTTTGAACTGGCAGGAGCATTGTTCGCCGCCGGCGTACTTGGTGCCGGAGTGTTGGTTGCCGCTGGAGTATCGTTTGCTGGTGTCGGCGTATTAGTTGCCGCTGGAGCGTTGTTAGATACACCTGGAGCATTATTCGAAACTGCTGGCGCGTTGTTTGAAACGGCCGGAGTTTTCGTTTCAGGTTGCCGAGTAGAAACTTGGCCCGGCACTACCTTCATTTCCGCATCGAGCAATCGCTTAGAAATCACGCTGTAGATCAAGACGAGTCCCATGAATGAAACTCCAAGATACAAAGCCGCTTTTGACATGATGTCGTCAAAAGTTGCTTTACCTTTATAGCTAGTGCGGACACTTCCGCCTCCGCTCATTGCATCTCCCTTAACGGTGTCAGCTTCACAA
This sequence comes from Armatimonadota bacterium, assembly GCA_043760685.1. Taxonomy (GTDB): domain Bacteria; phylum Armatimonadota; class Fimbriimonadia; order Fimbriimonadales; family Fimbriimonadaceae; genus Fimbriimonas. The sequence goes on from JAYUOQ010000185.1 coordinate 4,285, forward strand.
TTGCAGCTGGTACTTCGGGTGCAAACATTGCGTCCATTCTTAACGCAGCTTCT
>JAYUOQ010000186.1:0-11888 GCA_043760685.1 Armatimonadota bacterium
GGATGAATGGCAAAGCGTGGCTGTAGCGACGAAGTGGCGGCCGCCCTCGCGGCCCTGATTAAGGTGTTTCCATTTACCAAGGCATCCGAATCGGTCGCCAATGCGGTGGTGATCGCGTCCGCGACCTGCTGTACCTCTGGCTTTGTCTTGAGCTGGCTCACTATCTCGACCCGACCAATGCTTGATAACAGGTAAGCGAACAGGTCAAAGTAGAGCATCACTTCGGCCGTCGTGTGGGCGTTCATTTGGTTGCCCGAAGGTCCGGCCCAGCCGAGCAAGACTGGAGTTCCGTCTGCCTTAACGATCTTGGCCATCTGAGGGCCCTGATCGAAAATCTTGACCGATCCCGACCCATTTCCACCCAAAGCCGAAGTCTCGATGCTGGTCTGAATGCTAAGCGCACTTGCCGCAATCGGGAAGCCAGGGGGAAGAACCGTGGACAATGGGTAAGAGTGGACGGTCAGGTTTCCGCTGCCTCCACCGGTCGAGGTCCCGCTCCCGGCGCAGCCAACCGTGCCGACGGCGCTGAAAATAAGTAAGAATATCGCTAAAAAGCAATTGAGTTTATGTCCGCATCGCATTTCAGTACTATAAGGGAGTAACCGCTAACAACGCGCTAACTAAGCTCAATTGAATCAATTGTTATGCCAAAAAAGCTTCCAATGCCTCACAGGCATAAAGCAAGACATCCAGCAGGGAAGCGTCTGATGCCAGACTCAAATCTGCATCTTTTCCTTTCGCTTCCTCGCGAATCCAGTCAACCAGCGATTGCTCTGCCATTGACCTGGCATGGAGGCGATTGTCTCGCAATATGGTGACTAAGTCGACAACTCGTAGCCCTCGCCCGAAATCGCCGAGCTTGACCAAGGCGCAAGCTGCGTAGTCAAGGGAAATTTCAACTACCCGAATATTGCGTTGCCGGTACGAGTCCTTGAGGCCCCCAATGATTAGCTTTGGACCGCCGTGCAATCCGTTCATCACCTTGGCGCAACCAAAGAGCGATGCCAAAGCGGAGGCAGCCACATCAAATCCATGAAGGATGGCGGTGCTATTTGCCTCTGCGCAGAGTTCATAGCATGCCGTCCATTCCCTCTTGAATGACTTTAGAAATGCCCAATTGATGCGAGTGAGCGATTGATTGTACAGAGAAATGTTGTCGTCCTTGGTACTCAGGCTCATCAAAATTGATCGATAGATTTCTTCCGCCTCGGAGTATTTGAGGCAGTGCCAGTAGCATGCGGCTAGGCTTGATTCCATCGCTGGATTGTAAGTTGTCGGGTGATGCTTTTTCGAAAGGAAAATGGCTCGCTTTGCCAATTTGGTCGCCGCCACCATGTCCCGCTTCTCAAACTTTAAGAAAGAAAGTTGGGCGAGCCCATTGGTATGGATCTTCGAATTTACTGGGTATTCATCGATCGCCATTTGGCACAGTGCTTCTCGTTCGTCGTGATAACTGAGCGTGAATGCTGCCGTCATTCCCGAAATAATCACCTTGCCTTTCAGATCTAAATCGACCATCTTGGAGGAGTTGTTGAGGCCGTCAAGAATCAAAGTAAAGGCGGTGGAGGACCGTTGGAAAATGTTATCCCTAAATGACTGACTGGCGAGAAAACCCAAGAATTCATCGGGAGCCGTAGTGGCCATATGCTCTAGTGCCGCGATCAACACCATTCTTTCGGCTGATGAAAATCGATTAAGGTTTTTCACCGGGCGAATGGCACCGTGTCGGACCTGGTTGGCGATGGCAACTACATCTGGATCAAAATTAAGTCCCAGTTCAGATTGCATTTTTAATTGGCAAGTTTGAAAGGAGCTTAAAACTTCGGCGCAACGGTCTGACCTTGCCATGAGTCGAAGATATTTCGTCCACGCTTGAGAGTGATAAGCATCCTGAACAAAAATTCTCTCAATGGCAGATACTGCCTCGTTCAAGAATCCTAAATCCTCTTGAATCTGCGCCACCCGCAAAAGGGAAGTAACCCGATGTTCGAGCCAAGTTGTGCGAATGGCAATCACCCAAGACTCTTCAAATCCAAGCAGAAAAGGTTGATCGATGATGTCCAAAAGACGGTGGAGTGTCTCAAGTTCATCGTCAAGATCCTGTAAGACTTTAACTTTGGTAAGGGTCGTTTCCGCCAATGAAAAGTCCGATTTTGTCGATTCACCGTTGATCCAAATTGATTGACGATCTGCTTCAACCAATATCCGAGGTTCAAGTGCTCGCTTTAGAATGATTAGGGTTGTTCGAAGGCGATTTCCCGAAACCGAATAGTCAAGCTCTTCCCATAGATCTCGTGCAAGTCGAGTTCGGTCAATGGGTTGACCTGGATGAATGGACAACCTGGCAAAAAGGGCTTGTGCTGGCTTAGTTCGGATATGGACATGCAGGTCGTTGACGTTGTACGAGAACTTTCCAAACATTGTCACATTCGATTGGCTCTCCACTCTCCAAAGTTACCCTGCGAATGGTCTCATTTGGGTTGTTGTTGAGTTGTCGAAGCGTTCGCTATCTTGGCCTGAAGTAATGCCCAGCTATAATCTTCTGTGATATTAGCCACCCACGCCTCGCTGACGCTGGCCCGATTCGACTCTTTGCTTGAGCCGCAATCAGTAGAGCCTCAAGAAATCCCAGGGACGATGTTCCTTGGCGCCGCGGGCGACATTCGGGCTGGAGCACTGCACCCAGGCTCAGTAAATGCCTTCAAATTTGCTATCCTTGGGTTGCATGACAGCGAAGCATCTGCTCGAAGTGCTATCGAATCAAAGAACCTCATTGCACCGTGGATTAATGACGCAATTGAGGTGTGGAGCGGAGTCCTTGAACCCTTTCGACACTTCGGCGAAGCGAACTTTCTGAGTCATGATAAGCCTGGTCCGCAGTTTCTAGTAACCGCTTCGGAACCGCCAGCTGGTACTCCAATCCTGATCATGACCAGCGCCGGGTTTGACGTGGAGGAAGACACGAACATGGACCCCATCCGGGACTTTGGTAGTGGAGTCGCCGCCGTTCGCATCTCGATGACAGGCGTTCCCGGACTTCATTCTCAACAAACTTTCTCTTTTCCAGGGCTGTTCGAGATCGACGGGATCACCGTGACGTTCTGGCGAGACTTTGCTGCAGCAAGGGATTTTGCCTATGGTGCTGGGCTCCATCGTCAGCTTATGAAGCGACAACGCGATGACGATTTCGGAGCACGGACCTCGTTTACACGGTTCTCTGTCCTCCATTCTGAAGGGACATGGCATGGCAGTGATCCAATGGCTTAGTTAGGTTTGCTTGGCAAGACTAACTAACTTTAGTCTTTTAGGAAAACGCTAAAAGTCTCTCCGAACACTGTGCATCAAATCTACTTTGGGCGGCTAGAATCTTCGGCCATCTTCTTTCGAATTAGCTCGGCGGAAGCGATGTTTCCTTGCCTTTTAGCCATTAGAAATGCCTTTGGCTTTCCCTTGGTTTTGTAGTTGACATCAGCACCAGCAGCTAGCAACAATTCAACAATTTTCGAGTCTTCCGGATCACCTGATGCTGCCACTTGCAGGGCAGAGAATCCTTCCTTGTCAATTTCATTGGGGTTTCCACCTCGTTTGAGTAGGAGCGCAACAAGGTCAACATTTCGATTGACAACAGCGTCGTTGACAGAATTGCCTCCGTACTCTTTATTCGGTAAATTTAGATCGACTTTCTGATCGAGAAAGAAGTTAACCAATTTCAAGTCCTCATAGGCGTAGGCAAAAGCTAGGCTATCATCGTGAATTTTTGATCCTCGGTCGACCAATAGTTTAACGCGATCTAAATTAAACGATGCTGCAGCAGAGAGAATTGGGATTTCTAATTCCTTGACTCGGCCCGCATTGGGGTCTGCATTTACGCCAAGCAGGAGCCGCATCGAAGCCATCGCATTGTGGGTTGCTGATGCTACGGTCAATGGAGTTGTCCCGAGAGTTGAAGCTAAATTTGGATTGGCTCCCTTCTCCAAGAGCAACTTAACTTTCTCTGGAGACCTAACCGCGATAATGAGTGGAGTAGTTCCAAATGTACTTCGACAGTTCGGATCAGCTCCAGCATCAAGGGCCACATTCATGTCGTTCACCGTGCCGTGCAAGGTGGCTTGAAACAACGCTTCGTCTAACGGGCTTTTGGTGAAGTTTGCAGCCCTGGTAGGTCTTGATTTTGGCTTCAGGTACGTTAGGGCATCGATATTCCCGTCCTTTGAGAAAATTGCCAATGCGGTAGTTGCCCAACATGTGCCCGACATTGATATGAACTGATCTAATTTATGTGGAAAGCCAGTCTCGAAATAGGGAAGTCCTTCAACAACTCGCCGAGTAGGTACTCGCCACGATCCATCAGGCTTTTGGGTTGAGATTAAGAATTTTGCTGCCCTCTGAAACGACGTAGATTTGCTCGGGAAATTCCCGGATACCTTGAGCGCAACTAATGCCTGTCCCGTAGCATAACTGTCGCTCGTACGACCATTAACCTGAGCCCAACCTCCATTCGGAAGTTGCATGTTAAGGATATTATTTCGGGCTTTCTGGATCTCGTCTGCAGGAGCCTTTGTCCAGCATAATCCAAGCAGTTTCATGGCTCGGTCCTCAGCACTTCGTGCTGGAGTTCTCATCAACCACTGTTTTGCTTCTTCAATCGCTTCTGCCCCCTCTTTTCCGAACGGGTAGACCTGAAGAGCTCTCACAGAAGTAGCAGCAAGGGTAAAGGCACTATCCTCAATTGGAGGACGATGGGAGCCACTGGGCCAATGTCCAATGGAAGACTGTTTTGCTGTTAAATAGAATCCTGCAGCGTCTGTAAAGTCATTGGCTGGGGCCCGGAGAGCCGACATACCTAATAGTTGATATCCATGGCCAGAAACTGGATTGATCGCTCCAGTAAGTTCATACATTTTCTGCGTGTACTGATATCGCCTTTTGCTAGATTCAGCATATTGACTCTGCAAAGCAACGGAGTTGATTTTGAATCCGTTGTCCTTGGCCACTTGGAGTGCTAAAAATCCTACTGACTGATGGTGGCAAGAAGTACAGGTTGAGCGATCAAGCCACTTTTGCCCAGCTAGCTGAATGAGTGGTATTGCCTTTTGAACTGCTCTTGCTGCTTTTGATTGCTGGGACGACATTCCGAAACCGGATGCCGAGCAAAGCACAATCAAAGAAAGAATCAACAGATGTGAAATGAAGTTTCTCTGGGGAATTGGCATATTTACCAATCATATCATGATCGGTGTGAATCGCAGTCATGATGCGACTCCAGAATTGAGAACGGAGTGTTCTCTTTGGGGATAGACCAAAGAGATCGATTCGATGGATTCGTTTGTGTCATCTTTTGGACATTTTTGTATACTCTCCAAGTGAATCTCGTAGAAGATCAAAATGCCGAAGACCAGGAGTTCGAGTCTCACTCGTTCAACGCAGAGAATCTCTCCGAACATAAGTTCACCAACTGCCACTTCACCAACTGCTCCTTCCGAGAAACTAAGCTGGAAGAAACCTCCATCGAGCGCTCCGTCTTCTCTGACTGCGACATGACCGACGCCCGGTTTGCGAGCAGCCTAATCAAAGGTTGCACCTTCATCCGATGCAATCTCATCAACTTGCGACTTTCAGGTGCCACTCTCGCAAACAACCGAATGATTGAGTGCAATCTCCGCGGTGCCCAACTAAACTCGGCCCAGATCAAAGGAGGAGACTTTTCGCACTGCGACCTTTCCGGCCAAGATCTCGAAGGGGCAAAACTAAATCGCGTGAAATTCACTTCTGCCGACCTCAGCCAAGTCAAGTTCATCGGAGCTGATCTCCGAGACGCAATCTTCGACCGAGCAACTCTTGGCGGAGCAAACTTGAAGAATGCGGACCTACGTGGAGCATCCTTCGGTGGAGTCGATCTCAGTATCGTCAATCTGAGGGGCGCGAAAATTGACCTTGCCGTCGCAACCCAATTCGCAATTTCTCACGGAATGAAGATTGAGTGATTAGGTCAGATTTGTCGAAACTGTCAAATTCGGAGTCCGGGCAGAGGAACAAAGTTTCCAGACGCATATAAATTGGCAGCCCACTGGTGCCTAAATCCTAGCTCCCAATCAAACATCCGATCGCTTTCGTCTTCGCCATCGGAACCGGCTTTCCTGCCATCAACGCATCGAGCGTCAACCGCAAATCCTGCCGCATCGCATTTGGACGAAGCTTCCCAATCTCGACTGCGCGATCATCGATCCGCCCGCGATAAACAATTGACCCCTTCGGACCGACAACCACAACCTGAGGCGAGACTGTCGCACTGGCTCGCTTAACCAGGGAGCGTGTTGGATCCAACACCAATGGGCAAGAATATCCGTAAGCCTTGCCATGAGCCTTTGCCCCTGCAACAGTAACTTTCGAGTCGACATATACGACGGAAAATTGAATCCCCTTTGGCTGGTACTTGGCAATAATTCGTCCAATCTCAGGGGCGTAGCCATTTGCAATCGGGCAGTCTGAAAGGATGAAGATCGCCACGCTGATCGTCCCTTTAACCGGCTGCAAGGGATTAAGCATGACGCCATCCGCCGTACCCCAGAAGATCCGAACGGCTCGACTACCCTGACCAGCCGGCGCGAAACAGGTCAAAATAGCCAACCCAATTGATAACAAAACCCGATTCAAACTAGCCCAAACCTTACCCGACCTTGATCGAATCCCAGTCCACTGCTATACTTGAACGACATGATTTTGTGGCGGTTATCTCTCCTACTGATCCCAAGTGCGGCCCTGCTGGTTTACACCGCAGAACCAGTCAAGCCAAAGCCAACCTTTAGCAAAGACATCGCCCCGATCGTCTACAAGCGTTGCCTCAGTTGCCACAGTGATAGCAAGATCGCGCCTTTCTCTCTCGTTGGCTATGAAAACGTTCGTGACCGCGCAGCAACCATCGCTCGCGTCACCCAACTTGGTGTCATGCCTCCTTGGAAGGCGAAAGCCGGTTACGGCGAGTTCAAGGATGTTCAATCCCTGACCAAAGATGAGAAAAATCTCATTGCGATTTGGGCAAAAGACGGAGCACCGGAGGGTGACCCCGCCGAGACGCCTATTCCTCCAACCATGATTCCCGGTTGGCGACTCGGAACCCCAGACATCGTCGTCGCACCAGATAAGCCGACCATCATTCCAGCCGAGGGTCGCGACTTCTTCCGCGACTATCTCATTGATCCACACATCGACAAGCCAACTTGGGTTCGCGGCGTTGACTTCTTGCCCAACAAAGCCGGAAATGTCCACCACATTATTCCATCACTCATTAAAAAGGAGGAAGTCGAGAAGCTGAGGAAGATCAAGTTTGATTTCGAAGACAATAGCTGGAAGCAGAGCAGCATCGGAAGCATCAAGACATATAACACGCTTGGATTCTGGTCGACCGGCGCACCACCGTTCGAATCACCCAAGGACACCGCATTCCTCATCAATCCCGGTGACCAAATCATTCTCGATGTCCACTACAAGACCACCGGAAAGCCCGAACCCGAGCAGCCGAAAGTTGCGTTTTACACCGTAAAGGAAGTCCCTAAAGATGAGATGAGCGTTAAGGTCATCGCTACCGGCGACATCTACGTGCAACCCGGCGAAACCAGCCGCTTCTATGCCATCAGCGAGAAGACCGAGGTCCCAACAACTATCTACGCGGTTTGGCCGCACATGCATTATATCGGCCGCACATTCAAAGCGTGGGTAAAGTTCCCGGCAGGTTACTCCTTGCCGCTCATCGCCATCGATGACTGGGATCCCGAATGGCAGCTTCTGTACTATCTTAAAACCCCGATGGAACTCCCCGTAGGTTCAAAAATCTACGTGACCGGCACCTACGACAATAGCACCAAGAACCCGCGTAACCCCAACAATCCACCGAAAGTTATCGAGGGCGGCGAATCGGCGAAAGACGAAATGCTTTTCTTCGAAATCTTCCAAGTTGAGAAGAAAGAGAAAAAGAAGGGAAGTTGATAGGGGTCTGGGCAGAGGAACGGAGTTCCCAGACGGCCGGATTTCTTGGATCCTGGTCGTCCAGCGATTAGGTCATGGTGTCTAATTAGGCAAAAGTGTTTAGTTCGCTGCCTCCCCAGCACCGAACTTTCGAACCTGTTAATTAGGATATTCTTGCGCCGTGGAGTGCTAAAAGAGCTCTCATTAACCGTGGAGTTGACATCATGACCCACTCAACCCTCGGTCGGTTTTCTTACCATCAGTAGAAGAAAGGCTATTGAGGGTCCGCTTCTTCCGCTTCTCCCCTTACCCGCCTAGAATAACCCTCTGATCCTCGTTACTCTCAGCCTCCTCGCTGCATTCCCCCGATTAGAAAGGAAACGGCCAAAAAGACATAGGTGATGAACAAAGCTCGACGACTTAAAATATGTTCAAACCCCGGCGTGAACCGCTTCGGCACAACATAAAAGTCAGTGAAGTACGCCAACACCGATACCGCACTGGCGACGAAGCACGTCCCGATAAAGTTGTTTGGAAGAATGTGCAAAACCCGAAAACCTATTTCGGCAACCACACTCCATCCGATCATTGCCATCAAATTCAGTCCGAAACCGATCGCAAAGTGAAGAAAATCAACTCTCCGAGAATCAATTGCCTTGTCGCCATAGACGATATGACTGATGGCGGTAACCGGCGCGCTCGGAGCTTTTCGCTCGATGGCGGCAAGCATCATGATGCTCCCGATGCTCAATACGGTGCTCCAAGCGGTCATCACCAAGATGTTTGTAATTAGATTCGAAATATTCATCGTTTAGGCTCGTTTTTGAGGTTCCTGCCGAAGAGGATTAAGCCTCCAAATGGCAAAATTTAGGATAGTGGCGAACGATACCCAAGCGAGATAAGGAACAAATAGCCAACCTGCCGACGAGTTAATTTTCCAAAAGGCTAGCATCGTGGCCAATATAGAAGCCCACAAAATCAAGATCTCACCGAAAGCCAGATCTGGGCGTCGTAGTCCAAAGAACAGCCAAGACCACGCAAAGTTCAACATAAGTTGAACCGCAAAAAGTCCACCAGCTACTAAGGTCAATCCATCAGCTCGCCAAACCAGCCAAGCCGCAATTGCCATGAACGTATACAAAGTCGTCCACACCGGGCCAAACAGCCAAGATGGCGGATTCCAGGACGGCTTCCGAAGAGTGGGGAACCACGTCTTAACCGAGGATCCGGTGAAGAATCCCCCCAATCCGCCTATTCCTAGGCAAATCCCAAGAAAGAGGACGAACATGGATATTTCAGATACTTTCATAGGGTCTCAACGATCCTACTCCGATGTCTAGTCAGTTGTGACTGTTTAGCTAAGATTGACCGCGAGATCAATAGTTACGGTTGGTTTCGATGCACCCGAACAAAATTCTTTCCAGACCGTTCTTCCAGCGTCTTTTTCAGTTCAGCCACGTTCTCGACCTGAGATTCAAACCGCAGCTTTTGATTCCCAGTAAAGATCACCATGTATTCCATTGGTACATCGTTCGGCTTGATATATAAAGATCGCAGCTCATTTATGTCCGTTACATATCCTTCCACCCGTACACGTCCGTCTCGATTGATGGCAAACAGCTTTCCAGTCCGAATCTCTAGCCGAGCTCCTAATCGGCGCCACAGAAAATTGATTGAAGCCCACGCCATCGTGCCCGTAAATATCGCCACTAACAGAAAAAATAGAATCCCCGCAGGCATCCTAATGAAAATTACGTTAAAGACTGCGATAGGGAAGATGACCGAGCAAGCAAGGCCAAAGTAGGTGAACCTCAGAAGTTCCATCGTGTTGTATCGGTAAACCAATGGTGGCATCGAAGGAGGGATTTCCATCTCAATTCAAAGGTTACTTTAACGTTAATACAATTTCAACTCGGTAGACTCGAATCATGACGCTCACCAGCATGTTTGTCTTCTCGATTCTGATCAATCAAGAGCCACCAAAAATTACTGTTGATCATGGCACCGAGTGGATTGGCAAGGCAGCGAAGTCCGTCATCGTCAAAGACGAAGATGGAAACGACGTTGATCTGAGTAAGCAATACGGCAAGAAGCCAATTGTTCTTATATTTTATCGTGCCATTTGGTGACCATTTTGCCACCGCCAGCTCGGAGAGCTTGGCAAATTATCGAAAGAACTCGAAGAGAACAAAGCAACGGTTTATGCAATTTCCTATGAACCGGCCGACAAGCTTAAAAAGATGCGCGAAGCCGAAAAGCTCGGGTCCCAATTTGTCTTTTTGTCTGATCCAGAAGGGAAGTTGGCTGCCCTGTATGCCGGCAAGTATCCCCAAGGCTATCTCAAACCTGCGACAATCGTGGTCGGCAAAAAAGGGAAGATCACCTTCGCAACTTCGCTGGACGATTATAAAGTAAGACCTGCCGCCGAGAACGTGCTCAAGTCTGTCAGAGAATTCAGCAAAAAATAGCCCCGGCAACGCTTTCCACTGCACTAGTTACGTGAATCATGAAATGAAGTAACGAGATCTTTGAAATAAGGTTGGGTGCAGTTTCGGTTGTTGCGTATTAAGCAGTCGAATTCGCACCTTATTCACACTGCACAACCAAACCAACTTCGTCCTTCGAATAACAACCTGTCATCAAGCAAACGCTGGGAAGTGACTTGACGTTGAGCTCTGTGCTTTCAGCCCTACCCCTTGGCGCTAAATTTTTTGATCATTCCCGAACTTAGGTTCAATTCTTTACCAAACCCAAAACTTTGATCACAATTGACTAACCCTAGTGCTCCTCCGACTAAAATCTCCTCCGAAGCTGGGAGGAGTGGCATTTTCTTCTTTCCAAAATCATTCGAAACCGAAGATGAAAATGACGAGGTGGATGATTCCGTCCCTCGTTGTCACTCCTCTATTCCGCAATCCATTGAGCTACATTTTTTGATCATTCTCGAATTTAGGTTCAATTCATTACCAAACCAATTTCCCAACCCCCGACTCCAAACTCCCAACCTTGTACCAAAATCAAAAAGTTCGCGTCCAAGTTAGCATGAGAATTAGTCTCTCGATTCGCGGTTTGTTTGGGGTTCTTCTCGTCTTAGCTTCAGCTTTAAGCTTTGGGCAACAAGGAAGTCCTGGCGGCGCAGCAGCTGGCGGTGGATTCGGCCAAGGCAATATCGGAGGAGCCGAAGAAGCATCCTATCCTCCTCAAAATATTGAAAGTGGCCAGGAAGGAACCCGTTGGGTATCTAACACCGCCATTCTGACTCAAGGAGATAAAGTTGAGTTTAAGGTTAAAGGCGTACCCGGTCAAACGATCTTAGCCACGGTCCGCAGTAGCGTCTTCGACCCTTCCCTAAAACTTTTGGATTCAAAAGGCAAAGTCGTCGTTGAGAACGACGACCAATATGAAGGGAACCAGTCACCGTTCCTGTTGTATCAGTTCACCGATGACAAGGACTATAAACTCATCGTTCAAAACTATCGGTCCAATGGCGGCGGACAATTCAAACTCTATCTGCAAACCTTTTCCGCAACGGAACTTTCAGTTGGCGAAAACAAAAAACCTCTGAAACTGTCGGATGGCGAACCAGGGCATGGCGGCAGTTTTGTCTACTTCCACTTTAAAGGTGAATCAGGGAAAAATTATGCAATTCGAGAGCTCAATGCTTCGGTAAACGGTGGCACTCGGAGGCTCCGGTTTCGCGGAATCATTGGCCCGACCGGAGTAAAGCGAACCGACTATTCCCTATATGAGCAGTTTGAAGGTTTTGGACCCCTTTTCGAAGTCAAAACCAACGGCGACTTCTACATGGTCTACGATTCACCGCAACATAGCGGAACCGCATCAGCCAGACTAGACGTCGTCGAAGCAACAAAAGTTGAGAAAGTGAGTGCCCATAAATTTGAGCTAAGTGTAACGGGACAACGCAT
>JAYUOQ010000187.1:0-1748 GCA_043760685.1 Armatimonadota bacterium
TCATAGGTGATCGCGACTTGAACAAACGTATTCCGATCAGCGGTCTCTTCGGAAATCCTCGACTGATCCTTGTCAGATCGCCTCCAATAATCGCTTCCCGCAAACCACTTTTGTGCTGCAAGCTCGCCAAAAACGATTCCATCAAAGCGGTCACGCCCATCATCGATGGTGAGGGCGCTACCTCCCCTTTTTTGTTGCTCAGCTGGAGCGACCCACACGACAAGCGTTTTGTCGACCAAATCTGGGGCTGTTCCAAGCCAAAGTCCACATGCCACCAGCAAACCCGTCATGTGGGTAGGTTACACCTAAATCAAAAATGAAATTGGATGCCCAAGTACGAATTCCAACTCAAATTTTGAGACTGGTTCGATGCGATCGTTTTCCCAAAGGCAAAAATCAGGGTTGATGCCTCGCTAAGAGTCTGACGATACCCGAGCTGAGCAATCCAATTCGATTCTCCAGAAGCAAAGACTCCCTCCCCATGAAGTTCCGCAAGGTATTCGCAAACGCCAACCTTGCGACCGATGGCTATTCCACCGAGCCAACTCGGACTGGCACCACTCTGAATGATGTATCCCGAATCAACATTGACGCTAAACCGATCAAAGTCCCACTGAATCTCGATTGGAAGCAGCAAGCTTGTTCCGGGTTCAGCGAGTCCGTTTTTGACTGAGCGCGACGACAACTGAAAGCCGATCTGAGGGTAAGTTGAGATCGCTGGTCGGAACCCTTTGGCATCAACAAAGCGATATTTGATCCCAGTTGAACCACCTCCGTCCCCATTGACACTAGGTCCACCACCAGAAGCGAAAACCCAAGGTACTTCGATCTTGAAATGGGCGCGATCACTGATTCCGTGGCTCGCGTCAAAGTGAGGAAGTTCAATTTCGTTAGCCCCAGGAAGTCGCCGGTAGATCCACGCCATGTTCAACTCCCACTTGCCGTTCTCAACGGTGCCCGGATCGTCAGTAAGGAGCGGCGGTCCACCTTGGGAGAAGGCATAACTTGCTGCGACTAACAGGACGGAAGCGAACAGGACTTTCATGAATTCACAGAAGAATACTTTACGTTATTCATCGCACTTCGCACTCTGCCCTCGCCCAACTAGTGACTCTGGCTTGGCTCCGGTTCTTTCGAGAAGAAGTAAACCAGAGGAATCATCGCGACCAAGATTACGAGTGAGGCAACCGGACGACTGATATTAAATCCGCCGTGATCGAGCGGTTTGGTGATGATATCGCCTAGTGTCGCTCCGAGTGGGCGAGTGAGAATAAACGCCGACCAAAAGAGGATCGGTCGAGAAAGCTTCGTAAACAAGGCAAGACCACCAATTACGGCAATAGAGGCTCCAAAAATAAGAGCCGCCTTCACAAAGCCGATTGATTCGGTATCCGCCAACCAATCTCCAAGCGCCGTTCCGAGCGTGTTCGAAATGAGAATGGCAAACCAGTAGAACCACTCGCCGCCTTTCGTTGAGATCTTACTAATCGAAATCGAACCAGTGACGAAACGCCATATGACCAGGATCAGCACAAGCGTAGTAAAGAGAACCAAGGCTGTCGCGCCATAAAAGGGTCCATCTGTCCCAAAGAACTTGAGGTCCCGAGTGAGCCAATCTGCAGTGGTTGTGCCAAGAGTGGTGGTCGCAATAATCACGGACCAATAAAGCGCGGGATGATACTTCTTGACCGCAACTTGGGCGATAACCGTGGCTACAAAGAATGCTAAGAAGATCGAGGTGGATACCA
>JAYUOQ010000188.1:0-11879 GCA_043760685.1 Armatimonadota bacterium
CCCAGCCAAGATATTCTTGACTCCGAACACCAACACCACAGTTAACCTCGGTGGTCAGGGTAACTACTCTGGAATCCAAGGTGCAACGGTTCCTGCCTCATTCGTCTTCCAAGATTCATTTGGACATAACATTCCAAGTGGCGAAGTGACATACACTTCTCTCTTCTCGGTTGACGCAATTACTGGTGGAAACATCACCTCTGGTGGCTCGAACGTTTCGACCTTCACACTTACATTTGGTGCGAATGACGGACTTGTTCACTTGATTACTACCGGTGGAACATGGAGCCCTTCAACTGGAGGAAGCTTCCCATTCAACCTAAGTAAGGACATCGGTCACGACAAGACTCCTTAGTCGTTGACCAATTGCTCACCGCTTTGGTGAGCAACAAAAAACCGGGCAATGGAATTTCCATTGCCCGGTTTTTTTGTACTTTCAAGCTATGATGAGAAAGTGGCAATAACTCGGCGCGATTTCATTCGGAACGGTTCACTTTTTCTTCTGGCTCCTGGGGTCGGCAAGTTCCCTTTCTTTCCTAGCGGCGAGTCGATTCTCTTTGGGGTCATTACCGATGTTCACTATGCAAACTGTGATGCACGAGGAACTAGAAACTATCGAGACTCTAAAGATAAGATGCGCGATGCAGTTGACGCACTATCAAAGCGCAAACCTTCTTTTTGTGTCTGTCTTGGAGACCTTATTGATGGTCCAGAGAAAAGCAACCCAGAAGTCGAAGCCCAGAACCTAGCCACGATCAAAGCCGAGTTTGATCGACTTCAAGTCCCACACAAGTTTGTTCTTGGAAATCATTGCGTTGCCCTGCTCACCAAGAAACAGTTTCTCGATGGAGTCAAGCAGCCAAAGAGCTATTTTTCATTCGATCAAGGTGACTTCCACTTTGTGATTCTGGACGCCTGTTACCGTAAAGATGGAGTCTCGTACGACGCTGGGAATTTTGTATGGACAGATACATTTATCCCGGATCCCCAACTTAAGTGGCTTTCCGAAGACCTAGCTAAAACAAAGAAGAAGACCGTGGTATTTTGCCATCAGCGCCTTGATTTGGCCGATACAAACGATGGAGCCGTCAAGAATGCCTCATCGGTTCGAGCGGTACTGGAAGGCTCGGGAAAAGTGATCGGGGTCTTTATGGGGCATAGCCACGTCAATGAATTGAACCGAATCAACGACGTTCCTTATGTCTGCCTCCATTCCATGGTTGATGGCGCAGGATTACCTAATAACGCCTACTCAATATTGACTATGTTTAAAGATGGTTCCATGAAGTTAGAAGGCTTCGGAAAGCACGCCAAGCACCCCATGGTTGCCGGAAGCTTGAAACAAGTACTAACGTAATTTCTCCCTGTGCATTACGCTGGGCATTACCGAAAATTACTCTAAGTTGAAAATTGCAACCAAGATTACTCTGGCGCTTGTAACAGTGGCATCGTCGATGCTGGTTCTTTTTTGTACATTTCAACGACCGCAACTTATTGACAATTTTGAAAAGTTGCAGAAGCAAAAAGCAATCGAGAATTTGAATCGAAGTCGTGATGTCATTCTAACCGAACTAGCGGCTCTTGAAAAACAATCTCAAGATTGGGGTAGCTGGGACGATACATATAAGTTTGCCGTTGGACAATTCCCTGAGTTCAGAAAGACAAACCTCGTAGATAACACCTTTACCGTTTCTCATTTCGATGTCATATGGATACTCAATAACAAATCGGAAGTCATTTATGGTAAGTCCAGACTTCCAAATGGCAAGTTAACGTCATCAATGATAGGATTTGACCCTGTTGCACTTGCAAATCATAATATCGGAAACAAATCAAAGGTTGACCAGGGAATTAATGTAATCGAAGGGTTCCCGACTGCACTTTGTGTTCGACCGATCTTGAACAGTAAAGACGAAGGACCATCTCACGGAACTCTCATCCTTGGTCGGTACTTGACGAAGCCTGTCATCAATGCAATGAATGACTCCGCTCACGTTCCGTTCGAACTTTTGAACGCCCAGTCGGCGAACAATGTCCTCGCAAACTCAAATCTTGCCCAGCAATTGAGTTTGAAAAAAGGAATTTACGTTGAAAAGCCTACGACAACCGAATCCATCAACGGGTTCACGTTTCTAGAAGATACATATGGGAATCAATCCGCTCTTATTCAGTCGCACACTGACCCAGACATTTTGAGACAAGGAACAGAAACCGTACAAGAGACTCTCGTTTCGATGATTGCAATTTCTGTTGCTGCAACTTTTCTTAGCTTGTATTTGATCAGTTTGACGGTTTCAAAACCCCTAACCAACTTAGCCAGAAAAGTTGAAAGTCTGGACGATACGAGTTTCGTTGGCTTCGATGAATCAACGACGAATCGTAGCGATGAAATTGGAATTGTCGCCCAAAGCTTCAAGGGTCTCATGGAAAGGCTTGAAAAGTCCCAAATGCGAATCATGACAACTTCTCGCGATGCTGGCATGGCAGAAGTTGCTCGCGGAATTCTCCATAATGCCGGGAATGTTCTCAATTCGACTGTAGTTTCGGCTGAACAAATCAGCCAAATTGTTGCCGAATCAGACCCGGCTGGCTTAAGGATGTCGGTAGAATTTCTCAACCAAAACCTCGGGAATCTAGACTCCTATCTATTAAGTGATCCAAAGGGTGCCAAGCTACTTCCCTATTTAACTGCCTTGGCAGGAAACCTTGAAGTAAAGCACATCCAAATTCAATCGGAGTGCGCAGCCTTAATGAAATCGACAAATCACTTGGGCGAAGTGGTTAGAGGGCAAGAATCACTGGCCCGAAATGAGAACAATTTATGCAAATTTCATTTGAAAGAAATTGCCACTGAAGTTGCTTCAATCCTTGAGTCAAGCCTCAATAGGCACGGAGTCACTCTCGATATTTTGGTTGATGACTCATTCATTTGCTACGGTGACCCTGGCAAGATTACTCAAGTCCTTATCAATCTTGTCGTTAATGCTAAAGAAGCTTTGCTGTGCCAACCGCAATCCGAGAAACGAATATTTATGACTAGCCTTTGCTCAGACAACGGATTATTGGAGATACAAGTTAGCGACAATGGCCCAGGCATTCCATCCAGCAACCTCGAAAACATTTTTAAACCTGGATTCTCAACCAAATCTGGCGGGACTGGTCATGGATTGCATTATTGCGCCAACTCTCTAGCTGAAATTGGTTGGAGCATTTCCGTGGAAAGCAGGGGAGAAGGTAAAGGTTCTACGTTTACGATAACTTCTCCAAAATTTGAACAGAAGGGGGAAGCCGCGTGAGTGAACTTCACTCCAGAATTCTTGTCATCGATGACAATATGGATATTCACAAGGACTTTGAAAAAATCCTTGGCAACTCATCCTCGACCCAAGACCTTAGTTCCGTCGAAAGTGAGCTCTTTGGCTCCATGATTCAATCTCAATCACACTCAAAGCCGACATGTCAAATAGTTTCGGCTATGCAGGGGCAAGAAGGATTTGATATTTTCCGTTCTCACCACTTAAGTGACCCGTTCGACGTTGTTTTTGTCGACATGCGAATGCCGCCAGGATGGGATGGTCTCCGGACCATCAAAGAAACATGGGCAATCAATCCCGACCAGTTCATCGTCCTTTGTAGCGCTTACTCCGATTACTCCTTTGATGCATTAAGGCGAGAATTGGGCAATCGTCCAAACTTCTTAATCCTCAGTAAGCCGTTCCACTCGCAAGAGGTTGAGCAAATAGTCAATTCGGTTTCTCTCCGAGATAGTCTTAAAGTTCGAACCGAAAAAAAAATGGCTCAGAAGCTGAGTACTGCTATCGAAAATCAAGAGATGAGTTTGGTTTACCAACCAGTAATTGACCTCAAGCTAAACGCCTTAAAGGGATTCGAGTCTTTGTGCCGATGGAATGTTGATGGCGAAACTGTTGCGAGTCCCGACATATTCGTGAAGTTAGCGGAAGACAATGGTCGAATCCACCAACTTGGCGATTGGGTTGCTGAACAAGCAATTTGGTCGTCGCAGCAAATCAATGAGATAAATGCTCTTCCCGGTAACAGAATCATTACTTTTAATGTCTCGGTCAAACAACTTAAAGAAAGCTTCATTCCGAAATTGATTGGGTATTGCGAGAAGTATCAGGTAAAGGTCCAAGATATTGGGATTGAAATCACGGAGACCAAATTGATGGATGACGTTGACGAATGCCGTTCCGTGCTCGACGAATTAGCTGGACTTGGATTCAATATCTTGATTGACGATTTCGGTTCCGGATACTCCTCGCTGTTTACATTGTTTAAGTTGCCTTATCACATTATCAAAATCGATCGGCTCTTCACGAAAGACATCGTAAACGACAAGACATCTCGAACAATCGTTAAGTCAATGATTGATCTTTGCCACAGCCTTGGTAAGGAATTTGTGGCCGAAGGCGTTGAGTCTCAGGATCAACTCGACCTTTTGACTGAACTCGGATGCGACTATGCTCAGGGCTATTTGCTTGCAAAGCCCCTATCACTTGAAGACGCTTTGTACGTTTCAAAATTTGGAATGCCCTCCAATAGAAGACTTGCAGCCTAATCGAAAGAATGCTCGCTATTTAAATGGTTTACCGACTTAAGCCAAAGAGGCTGGAGCCGATGAAGAGAATTGAACCCGCGCCCTGCTGTTTACGAAACAATTCTAAACCAAACATATTGACAATTTTCCTGTGACTTAGGTTCAATTTTGCAAAACACTTAACAGTTCTAAACAAAGAATTAACTATCCTTGGGTAACCGCGAAGCAATTTGCGTGAGCCAGGAAATGAGGCATAAAACGTTTCCTGCCCTTCTTTCAGCGTTTGATCGTCAACTGCAGTTCAATCTCCTTATCAATAAATCCTTGCCGACTAATGGTCAAAATTGGAAAAGGAGCAGGAACGCCAGATGTTTCAGAGTAGTCAATGTCTACCGTTATATTTCGGTTTGTTCTCCCGACCGGAACCTTGTCAACAAAAACATAAGCATCAACCAATTGACCTGAAGCCAGGTCAGTACAGTTTACAAAAATCGTCTTTTTGGAATTGCCGTGTCGGACCGGAATACTCTTCCTGTTGCCCTGAATCGACACAGAGCGGTTAATTACCCTTGGATCGATATTTAGAATAAAGGCCTCTTTTAGCGAAATGCTAAACTGCCTTTGTGCAACCGAAATGTCTCACTCCTCTCTATTGGATTTAAGTCGAGAAATTAGCTTGTCAGCATATTGCTGCTCACCCGCTACGTTTGGATGCCCAATGGAGGCAACAGGTCCGGCTGGAGCTTCCAACAGGTACTCAATCGCATCGGCTTGCCTTTGGCCAGCGACTTCATCATCTGCGCCAAATTGCCAAACTAAGGGATCAGACGCATATAGTGAATTTTCCTTCTTGAAGTCTGGCGACACAAAGTGAACCCGCCTCTGACTGGAGAGCAATTTTAAATTACTGTGATTCACTGCGCTTTTGAGCGCAATATCCATAGATTCATCAAGTGCCTTACAATTTCTTGCCATCTTTTCTTGTGCAGCAAGAGTACTGCTAAGTCCCAGTGCAAAAATAATGGGCTTGGTTGAGAGATCAGGCCAAATCGCTGTCAAAAATAGACTGATCATAATTGACAGCTTTGCCTTATCTGAATCACTTGAGACGATAGGATAATATCCAGTGACTAAGACACTCGATTTACGAAATTCATACCTACTTAGCATTTCGTCAAGAACTCCCTGCATTGCAACCCTACCAAAAGTGTCTGCTCTATCTTCAATCTCATCGTTCGTGAAATTCAGAGGGTTTAGAACCTTCGCAATATCAACATCGTTCATGCCACCATCTAAAATGACTAGGTCAATGGTATCTCCCTCGTTTTCATCAGTTGCTGTTTCTAACTGAGTTTGAACACTAGGATAGAACACCGGAATTTCACCGGGAAGCGGAGAATCATCATCTTTAGCCTGCTGCCCTTCAACGGGAACAATCGTGCCACCGGAATGAGCATATCGTTTCAATATGACTCGTCGTTGACCCAATTGACTTCTCAAAAATGTAGTTACTTTTTCTGCCATTTTGTTTTGCGTTTTAAGACCCTGCCCCCATTGAATGCTATCCCCTAAAACCAAGACCGTAAAGGGCCGATTCGGATCTTCTTTTTTTGCAGCAATTTTGCGCTCCTGAACTTCGATGCCTACTCTATTTGATCGAAAGCCCGGTACTGAAAACGTTCCACTGGTTTCTCCAATTGAATGAGCCCGAATATAGAACGTTGCAATACCTGCGTCATCAAACTCAACAGAATTTGGTTGTCCCAGTTCAAGAGATGCAATATCAGGGTCGCTAAATCCTTGAAACGTGACTGTCGTACCTCCTTTTGAAAATTTCGATGGAATTTTAAAGTTTGTGCTTGCACTGGCACCGATTTCTACAGGGGGACGAATTGGCCCGATAATTTGAGCACGAAAGGATACTCGGTTTCCTACTCGGGTGCTGTCACGACCAGTTACAGAAAACATCGGAGTAATTGAAATCGAAGTCTTTGGACTCGATTTAGACCCATTAACATAGTAAATGTCGTAAATTCCTTTTGGAAGTTGAGGAACAACAATTGCTGGAGTTTCACTTCGCCATTCGGCTATGTTCATCGACTTAGTTGGTGTTTTTATGACTTTTGGAACAAAAGAAATATCCGCATTCCACGTAGTTGTTCCTTTGGTAATCCTCGCTTCTAATCCTTCTCTTGACAAATCACGTGGCAGTGGTACGGCAACCATGTCTCCAGGCACATGAATTGCCGCCATTGGGATATCCATGCCAATAATTGTTGGGAGTCGCCGGTACGAGCCATTAAGTGGTTTCGAAGGGTCAAGAAACTCTTGTCGACCCTGAAAGCTTGGTTGTGAAGCACTAATTGGTGCTCGTTTTGATTGAGATTGTGAGTAAGCGCGAGACGAGATAAGAGAGCCTACAAGCAATATCGCAACCATCGAGACGCTTGACCACAGGAAAAATTGTTTCTTCTTCATGACTATAAATGAGTCCTTTAACTGGTAGCCTTGCATAAAATGTAGGTTGTGTGCAAGTGGCGATCAAAAAAAAACCATTGAGCCTTAACACCAATGTACAGAAGCCATATTGAAAAGGAAGATCATGAAAAAAATGCCTAAATTTGCTCGGTCCTACACCACAGTTTTTTTGCTTGCTGTGTGCAGTGGTAAAGCCTTGGCTTGGAAGCCAACTACTCATGTGGCTCTGGCAGAGATCGCCATCAAGGAAATCGTGGACACCGGAAAAGTGTCAATTTTCCGAGTCAATTATGAAACGGGACAAGTTCTTGGCAAAATTGGAGAATATCCCGTTGATAAAGCCATTGTTGACTTGTTGAAAGCAAACCGCAAACAATATCGGGCCGGAGTGCTGGGGCCAGATGCATATCCCGACATGATGACTGGTCAAATGGCAATTCACCCTGGTGAGGATCCGGCAGATGAGGACAAGGATGTTTTAGGTAATCGGATTCTAGGAAATGAGCCTGGTGAAGGAGCTGATGCTTGGCTGACTCATCTCTGGAATAAAAGTCGAAACAAGAGTGGCCCAATTCAGGCCTGGACATACGGTTACTTAACCCATGCCGCAGGGGACCTCTTTATGCATACATTTGTAAACAATTATGCAGGTGGACGATTTAATCTTGGTACCAATGCATTGAGGCACATTGTCTTAGAAGGATATGTTGGCAAACGGGCTCCATCCGTCCAAGATTTTTCAACGAGTCTTAACGGAGTCACTGATCATATTTATGAAACGCTTGTTAAGGCAAATCCGGGTACAGACCTTGGAGACAAATTGCTAGTTGGTTCAGGCACAAAGTTTTCAATTCCATACCAATACTCTCAACTTCGAGCATCTCTCAAAAAAGAGGTGGACGCTTATGACGACAAATCCCAAGCGAATAAGTTAGGTTACGACATCATACATCCGGGGCGGATAGGCTATCTACGAGCTTGGATTCAAGATATTGATCAAGGGCTTCAAGCGTTTCCAGCGTTTAGTCATCAAATTGCTTTGGCTCTCTTTTTCAATCCTAGTGGTGAAATGGACATTGACGGTGCAAAAGCGGCCGCAGAATCCTACGTCAATAAGCACCTTCTTTCGATGTCCGGGCTACCCGATGCCGTCGGCGGTGCAAGGGACCTGGCGAATACGATCAGCAAACTGTTTCTTCCTGCCGACTTAATAGAATTTGTTGAGGACCTAAAAGAAGAATTCATCAACAATATTTTTGAGGCTGTTACTGGCATGTCCCTTGACGACATAAAGGATAAGATTAAGAATCCGCAAAATTACTTCAATACTGTTCTAGGACCAGGTTCCGCTAAAGATCCTGGTGCCGTCAATGTTAGCCTGGCAAACTTGAACAGGGATGTCCTTGGCATCAATGATTCTGCCTACACTAATCCGAATCTGCTTTGGGATAGCCAAAAATTTGCGCCTGCATATAACACCGTTACGATGACAAAGCTCCTGTTCTTGAGTAAGGAGTCAATTAATGACTTAATCCGTGATGTACGAAGGCTCAATCTACCAAACATTACGTCTCGAGTATCGTTGAAAACTGGATTTGAACCATCCGTGCCGCTTCTTACATCGGACAACGTTATGCTAGGATGGCAAAACAGCTTAGATGATGATAATGAGTGGCACAAAAACAAAGGCAAGCTAATTTTCATTAGGAACGGTACATATGAACACCTGTTCATGAAGCAAATTGGCGAAGACCCACCCGGAACAGTTGAGCCGCTGCCCCCGATCATTGTTGTAACTCTTAAAATTAATCGAGTAAAACAAATTGACTCGCTTGATCCTATAGGTGCTGCCGATTTCTATGCTAAGTTAAAAATTGATGTTACGAAGAAAAATATGGTCACAGTATTGGACGATAACGATATTAATCCAGGTTGGACCTTTACAAAAAGTACTCGCAAGAATGTTGTAGATATTCGAATTCGAATATACGATGAAGACGGTGGCCTTTTCGGTGCTGATGACAAGTGCGATATTAACCCTGCTTCTGGGGAAAAAGAGCTGAACTTAAAATACGATCTCTCTTCGGGCAAGATTTTCGGAGATTTAACTGGAACCAAAGGTGTTGAAATCGTTTCGAGGGGCGCGGGTGATTCAGATCGGGCTGAAATCCGATTCACGATCAATTAAAGGAAGACCATGAAACTCTCAATTTCACTAAGGATATGTTCGTTTGCTGTGGCCCTGTCACCTGCAATGGCTATTTTTGCCCAGGAATTTCAAAGCAAAGATTCGGTGCCTAAAATGTTGACTGTAGCTGAAAGTAAAGGGCTTGATCATGCTAAAGGGATTCTGTTATTATTGTCAGGTCAAGCGGCAAAAGGTGAGGAGGCCTTCGATAAGATTATAGCAACCAAAGGTCTAAAGTCAAACCTTTCTGGATTGGAAGAAGCTGCAATTGGTGGAACGGAGGTTGGAAGGTTACTTCGTGCACAGCGAACTTCTATGGCAATAAGTGGTGGACCAGCATCAGCCTACAATAACCGCGGAATAGCCAGGCTTATGCTTGGAAGGTTTGAAGAAGCGATAGAGGATTTTGATCAAGCAGCTGTATTAGATCCAGATTCGGGATTGCCGTGGATAAATGCAGCAATTGCGCAGCTTGAATTAGGGAGAATTGAGATATCAGAGAAAAGTGCCAAGTCCGCACTTCTTCTTCGAGAAAAGGGTGCTCGAATACAAACCGTTCTAGGGGAAATAGATTTTCGAGCGGGCAGAATTGCTCCGGCGGAAGAACGCGTAAAGCAAGCACTGAACGAAGACAGTAGTTACCCGTTTGCAAACCTTTTAAAGGCAAAGATTGATCAAAGACAAGGTAGGAGCCGAGATGCCGAGCGAGCCTTTGTTCAGGCACTTGCGGGCGGTCCATCTTTGATCACTGGTGCCAGATACAAAGGTAACTCGGGCGACGCACAATTTATCGGTGGTCAAGCTGGAGAGAGTCATTTGAAGGCAAACCAAACTGGATTTTCCTCAAGCGGCGCGTATAGTCTGAGCCTCCAGGACGATCGATTGCGAATCGAAGATAGAAGTGGCGCCGCCCAACGTCTCAGTTTTTTTGAAGGTGCATATTCGGGTGGTATTGGAAGTGTCTATTTAATCCATCGTGATAGTGCTGGCGGTCGACCGGGGGCAACCACTTCATTTGCGGGGCTACCGATCAGCAGCAATGCATCGTTCAGCCATAAAGATTCGCAGATATTTTGGATTTACCCTGCTCGATTAGGTCCAAACGATAATTTGACATTGCATGCAGTGGGTCGCCAATTTTCGGCCAACGTTAAGCCAAACCTAATATCGCCTTCAACCGAAGTTCTACGGGATCGCCAATGGGAAAGCGAATTTCGACTCGACCATTTCGGAGGAAAGCGGCACGAGACTAATTTTGGGGCAGCATATTCGCAAGTTGATCGAATGAGAAACGGAGCAACCCCAATAGAACCCCTTGAACAAGTATTGCCCGCGGGCAAAGTCACCGTGTGGACGGGTTATCTGTTGCACAGGTATACAATGACTGAAAACTTGGAACTTACTACAGGATTCATTGCAGCTTCCGCAGCAGGCGATCGACAGGGACAGCCAGTTCTACAGTTAGGCTTAAAAACAGGCAGTGGAAGATCTGTCGCCCTTCGCTTAACACCACGAGTCAATGATTCAGTTTCGAACTTGATTCCACTAGATATTGTAGGCGGTTTACCAAAGAACAACCAAATTGATCGAACCGATTTTATTAGCTGTATTTTCAATAACCAATCCGTTGTTGAAGGCACAAAATCCAAGATCGTAAATTTTGAACTAGTCTTTGGGGATGACTCACGTCCAGGAATCTCAACTTCAGCCACTATCTTCGCGCGCAGGCTTAGTGATTTTAATATTCAAGGCGCAGATCCAAGGGTTTCTTCCAGTTTACAATTAACACCGATCCAATCAGGAAGTGCAACGGGACTTGAAGGCAGAATTACAAATAGACTTGGCGGCGGCCTAAGCGTTGGTTTGGTTGCAAGACTTCAAGACACCAAAGCGGACTTTCCGAACCAAACTTATGAAGGAAAAGATTATCCAAATTTGAATCCAATCACAGAACGACAAATTCCCAATTTTCCTAAGTTTCAAGCGACAGCAAGACTGGATCTAAGTGTTGGCAGAACACAAACCGGACTTGAGCTATCGTATGCAAGCAAGCGACGGTCGCCGATCACCACAGCAACCGGAAGCGGCCCAGGTACATTTTTGATTGACTCGAAGGCTGCAACGGGATTACACTTCTACTATGTCCAACGATTAGGAGGCAGGAGCGAGTTAGTGTTTACGCTTTTCAATTTAACTAGATCAAATTTCTATCCCGGATATCCTGGTAATCCGACTGGCATTCTCATGTTTAACAGCAGGTTCTAAATTGATGAATGTCCGAAAGCTTTCGTTCACCTTAGTCGCAATGGCCCTTACTGGTTATCTTTTCTCTCAGGATAAGCCAGTCAAAGTGCAAAAGCAAGAACCGTTGCCTGCGTACTTCGGTCCAAAGAAGCGGGCGATAGTCAATCAGCTCGAAGTAAAAGTTCAAGCAGTAGCGACTTCTGTTCCGACCCCTTCTGGTTCAACCAGTGTTGTTTCTATTGACATTCAACAGCCGACTGAGTTTGGAACAGGCTTGACTGAAATGCTCATTACGGCATTGGTCGAGAGCAAGAGATTCATTGTTCTTGAGCGAGACAAAGTTGAAAGTTTGACCAATGAACAGAATTTGGCTAACTCAGACAAGGACATAGCGCCAAAGCAGGGAAAAAC
>JAYUOQ010000189.1:0-4331 GCA_043760685.1 Armatimonadota bacterium
GATAGCTACGATTCTGAAGGGGAAATCACCAGTGAGACTCCCTTGCCGCACGACTTTGCCATTCGGTTACCAGAAGTTATTGATTCAATGCTCGGAATCCAAGAACAGGTTCCGCCCATGTATAGCGCAGTCAAGGTTGATGGTCAACCCCTCTACAAACTTGCACGTCAAGGTATTGAAATTGAACGAAAATCGCGAACGATCAACATCGAATGCATGGACATTCTAAACATTGGTGAGGCAACGGTTGAAGTCGAGATCGAGTGCTCCGGTGGAACTTACGTCCGAACAATTGCTCAAGACATGGGCGAGAAGATGGGCTGTGGTGCGTATCTACAGTCGTTGGTCAGAACTGGGATTGGAAGGTTTAGCTTGGACAACGCTAAGTCATTGGATGACGTCACACTGGATGACCTTATTCCCCTTAAAAGTGCTTTATTACCGATGAAGATTCGACTCCTCTCGGATCTCGAAACCATGCGAGTTCGTAATGGTGGAAGTGTCGAAAATCTGATCGATGTGACCGATGAACATGTCGCTTTAGCCGAACCAAGCGGAGATATTATCTCGGTCGCAGCAGTTCATGGCAACGTCCTGCAGCCCGAATGCGTTATTCCTACTGAGGCATTGAATGCAGCTTTATGAACCCGCAAAGCCAATCGTGGTACGTGCCCAATTACTTTGGACGATAGCTTGGGGTTTTTGCACCGCAATTGGCCTGTTCCTTCATGCCGATAAGCATGGCCATGGGACTCATCAACAGCTTGGATTGCCACCCTGCCCAAGCGTTTTGCTTTTCGATCGACCCTGTCCCGGTTGCGGGTTGACGACCTCATGGACATCATTTTTGCATGGCGATATTGCAACTTCTTTCAAGGCCCATCCGCTTGGGATGCCGATGTATCTGGGCTTCACCTTCGTCGCTTTGGCTTGCCTTTACGGGAACATTGTTGGAAAGCGAACCCTCATCGACACGAACATAGCCAATAAGATCTTTATTGGCTTTGTTAGTGTGTTCTTTGTGTTTGGCGCGGTTAGGATGCTTTTGGTGAGCGGCTATGCTGGTACTGACAAAGAGATGCTTTGGCGCTCGGTCATTGATCAAGACAAGAAAGCGAAAGTTCAGGCACCAAGTACTCGCAGTTAGCAACTAAAAGGGATTGCAACCATCACAATTGAGGCTCGATTGTGAGCCTCAATTATGCGCTTATCAGGTCAACATTTTAGGACGTTGCCAGCGTTCCTAGAGTCTGAGTCCAATTCGACCAAAGCCTGACTTGCCCGCATAAAGACCGTTTTCACCGAGCTGCTCTTCGATCCGAAGAAGCTGGTTGTATTTCGCGACCCGGTCGGTCCGGTTTGGTGCCCCAGTCTTGATCTGGCCACAATTGGTAGCGACTGCGAGGTCTGCAATGGTCGCGTCCTCGGTCTCGCCGCTTCGGTGGCTCATAACGCTTGTATAGCCAGCTCGCTTTGCCATCTCAACTGCGGCAAATGTTTCGCTCAATGTACCAATCTGGTTGACCTTGATGAGAATCGAATTCGCGGTTCCAGTTGAAATTCCCCGTGAGAGTCGCTCTACATTGGTAACAAACAGGTCGTCGCCAACAAGCTGAACCTTCTCCCCGACGGCATCGGTCAGCCCCTTCCAGCTTGCCCAGTCGTCTTCACTGCATCCGTCTTCGACCGAAATCAACGGGTATTTCTCGCAGAGACCAGCTAGATAATCAACCTGCTGAGGGCCGGTTAGTTTTCGTCCATCGGAATAGACGTAGGAACCATCTTTGTAGAATTCGGAAGCAGCAGCGTCAATTCCGAGATAAACATCTTTGCCTGGTTCATAACCCGACTTTTGAATTGCTTCAAGAATGTAGTCGAACGCCATTTCTTGAGATGCAAGCGAAGGAGCAAAACCACCTTCATCGCCATATCCGGTTGCCAGCCCTTTACTCTTGAGAATTTTCTTGAGGTTGTGAAAAATTTCGCAACCCCATCGGACCGCTTCGGAAAATGACGGAGCGTTGACTGGCAGGACCATGAACTCTTGGAAGTCTACGTTGCTGTCAGCGTGAGCGCCGCCGTTCAAAATGTTGAGCATCGGGACCGGTAGAGTTCGGGCCGTCGTGCCTCCCGAGTAGCGGTAAAGAGGAAGTTTGCTATAGTCGGCCGCTGCCTTAGCGACTGCCATTGAGACTCCGAGGATTGCATTTGCACCGAGTTTTGCCTTATTTGGCATGCCATCCATCTCGATGAGCATTCGGTCAATACCTTCTTGGTCAGATGCATCGTGATCCAGTAATGCCGGAGCGATCATATCGTTGACGTTGTGAACTGCATTGAGGACGCCTTTGCCCATATACCGCTTTTCGTCTCCGTCTCGAAGCTCTACAGCCTCAAATTGACCGGTACTTGCGCCACTTGGGACCGCAGCCCTGCCCATTGATCCAGACTCAAGAAGGACATCAACTTCAACGGTTGGGTTACCTCGGCTGTCAATAATTTCCCTGGCAACGATATGTGTAATGTAAGGCATCATCTAAAGATTACCGCCACGCGGGTAACCTTCGGATTAAGAAATGGCAGTGATCACAACACGCGAAAATTTTGTAATGCACCGAATCCACTCGATTACGGGCGTTATGCCGGTTGGCTACTATATGGTGCAACACTTGGTTCTCAATGCCAACTCGATTGCAGGTCCAGAGAAGTTCAACGGAGTTATCGAGTTTTTTGAAAGCATGCCCAAGCATTTGCTTTTGGTCATTGAAGCGGGAATGATCTGGATACCATTGTTGTTCCACGCTGTTTATGGGGTATTCATCATTTCACGAGCGAAGAATAACTACTTTACGACCAAGTACAAATGGTCTGAAAACCGAATGTTCTTCTTGCAAAGACTCAGTGGTCTAGCCGTATTTGCATTCCTAATCTATCATGTCTTTACAACGACGGTACAGAAGTATATGTCCGGTAGTGCTGAGGCGATTAAGTACGCCGGGATGTCAGAACGTTTCCACAATCCGATCATTCTTGCCGCCTACGTTCTCGGAATTCTTGCCGCCTCTTACCACTTAGGATATGGTCTTTGGAATTTCTGTATTCGATGGGGCATCACGGTCACCGAGGCTGCTCAACAGCGAATTCAGAAGATTTCCGGAGTTGTATTTGTCGCAATTACTTTGATTGGTTGGGCTGCATTGGTCGGCTTCTTCATTCACCCGAATGAAAGTGCGAAAACTCCTGCCCCAGTAACTCAGGACTCTGGAACTGCAAAAATCTAGTTAGTCAACGACCTACATAGATTTTGATAGGATTGAGACGTCTTATCCTTGGTAATTAAAGTTAATTTTCGGAACGCATGGGGGTTGGAAGATTTACAGTAAGTCCAGTTCTACAATGCAGCATAAAGGTCAACTGGGTTGCCGTCTGGGTCGAAAACCTGCGCATATCTTTGTCCCCAGAACGCGTCGAAAGGTTCAGTTTTTGCTTCAAAGCCAGCCTCAACAATTGATTGAAATGCTTGGTTGACACCGGCAGGAGTTCCTGCGTTAAATGCCATTCCCATTCGATGACCAACAGGTGATTCCCAGTGACTGATGCTCTTCATCAACTCAACTGAGTCCAATGCAAACCGCATTCCATTCTCAAGTTCGACCTCGACATGATCACCCTCGGCATCGGGCAAAGGTATTCCAACCAAACGATAGAAGTCCACTGACCGAGCAAGGTCAGCAGAGACGACCCCAACATAATCCCACTTTAGTTTCATAGAATTTCAATTATACAGAAATGTTTCTACCATTTCAAGCGATGTTTTGCCGGTTTTCCACATTGTGGAACCGAATTTTGGCGAAGTGTGTAAAATGTTGGGTAAGCCTATGGAAGATGTCTTTGCTCTACTTGAGGAGTTGCAACTCCTAACCACCGAAGACCCGCGAACTATCGTAGGTCGGCTGACCTACGGTTTGGATAAGCAAGAAATTAATTTGGTTATCTCTAAAATCAAGACCTCGTTACCTGCCGAACTCAAGAATGCGGCATTTAATATTAAGGAATCTGAAAAGATCAAGGAGCAATCTGGGGCCGATGCAGAAGCCGCCCTGAAGCGAGCTGGCGAAGAAGGCAAACGACTGATTGACCAGGCCTATGAACAGGCGACTCAGATCATCGAAAACGCAAAGGCTCAGCAAGATCAGTTGATCATGCAAAGCGAAGTACTCAAACTCAGTAAGGCCCAAGCCGAAGAGATTCGAAACTCAGCCGAGCGAGAAGCAGCTCAAACTCGACGTGGTGCAGACCAATATGCATTAGATGTGCTTTCCAAGTTGGAA
>JAYUOQ010000190.1:0-11870 GCA_043760685.1 Armatimonadota bacterium
ACGGTATTCCGATTGATGAAAGGTACGTTTGGGACTAACTCTGGTCCTGCGAACCAATGAACATAGATCGGTCTTTCAGACCTAGCTTGAACCGATCAGCCTACCCAGCCGTGCCGGCTGGGCTGACATACTCACGACCCTTCGGGACTAGGCACTGACTTTCGGAGCCTTTGCGACGGAAACTAGGAGGCTGACCATAGAACACATCGTCGGTGAGTTGAAGAACTAGGCTACTTTGCCTTTAACTTCGACCCCTTTTAAGACAAGTGTTTGTCGACAACTTGCCCTAGAACCAATCCGGCACTTTCCCTTCGAGGTTATTCTAGTACTTGGTCGGCAGTAGTGGTTTTGGCAGTTAGAAAACGTGCAGAGAATTCTACTCTTTTAAGCTCAAATAAGGTAAAAAGAGACATCCCCAATGAGTGAGCCTGACCCTAGTAGTATTGTCGTGAAGTCGGACCTAGATTCCAGGGGACGGCTCGGCAGAACCACACTCACTATCGAAAATGGGATCGCTACTCGAACCGAGTTAACCCCCCTAGGCGAACAAACCATCGGCGAGTTCACGGTCACTGATCTCACCAATCCCCGCCTCGAAGATCTCGTCGACGCAACCGCCCTCATTGCCGACCTAAACGGCCATTCCGTCGAACTGATTCGATCAACAAATCGACAAAACCTTCCCCTTGCAAGCCTCGAAAAGCAGCTGAAGGCTTTGGTTGTTGGCAAACCAGCCCCACCAGCAGAACTTGAAGCTCGGGTTTGTCCAAAGTGTGGTCGCCCTCTTCCCCAATACAACAACATTTGCGAAGCCTGTGTTCACCGGGGCAAAACTCTCCTGCGGCTCTTCGGATACACCAAGGCTTATCGTGGGAGGATCATTTGGGGCAGTTTTTTGAGTATCGGTGGCATGGGCCTCGAATTAGTGCCGCCTTTCTTGCAAATGCTGCTGATTGACAATGCCCTGCGAAACAAAGATGCAGCGCTGTTTGGCAAGCTAATTGTCATTTACATTTTAGTAAGAATCCTTATATTAGGAGTCCAGATAGCAAGAGGCAGAAACGTTGGGTACCTTGGTGCCAAGATTGCCGTCGAGATTCGCGATAGCCTTTTTCGAAAGCTTCAATCCCTATCGCTCAATTTTTACGATAAGCGAAATGTTGGTTCGTTGATGTCTCGAATGACCAATGATACCGGAGCCCTTTATGATGTCCTTGTTGACGGTATTCCGGTTCTGCTCAACCAAATGATCCTTATCATCGCGATTCCGATCACGATGATGTTTATCAACTGGAAGATCGGACTAATGGCGATCATTCCGTTGCCATTTGTGATGATTGCGGTTCATATGTTCCGCAAAAAGATGAACCGAGTCTGGAGCCGTTTCTGGCATCAATGGTCACGGACGGGTGCGACCCTCAACGGCACTCTCCAAGGCACACGAGTTGTCAAAGCGTTCTTCGGCGAAGATCGTGAAGTCAAAAAGTTTAACAAACGTATCACCGATCTCGCCGACAGTGGCTACGTCGCAGAATCGAGTTGGGCAACGTTTTTCCCGTTCGTTCTGTTCGCCATGTTCCTCGGAGTCATAACCGTCTGGACGGTTGGCGGAAACGCTGTTCTTGCCGGAACGATGACAGTCGGTCAATTGGTCGCATTTATTGCTTATGTCCAACGCCTAAACGATCCTTTGATGACCCTGCAAAGAATCATCGATTGGTCCACCCGTGCTCTAACCGCTGCCGAGCGTGTATTCGAGATTATGGATACGCCTGACGATATCAAAGACAATGAGAATTCGGTTGCGATGCCGAATGTCAAAGGACATGTGGTACTCACCGATGTTCACTTTGGATACGACAAGTTACGAACGATATTGCACGGTGTGGATCTCGAGGTTAAAGCAGGAGAAATGATCGGAATCGTTGGTCACTCTGGCTCAGGCAAAACCACGCTGATCAACATGATCCTCCGGTTTTATGACCCAACTCAAGGTCATATTCAGCTAGACGGCGTCGATCTCCGAGACATCAAAATCGAAGACTTCCGGCGACAAGTTGGGGTTGTCTTACAAGAGAGCTATCTCTTTCCTGGCTCAATCATGCACAACATCGCCTACGGTCGCCCAGATGCCTCGATGAAAGATGTTATGGAAGCCGCGAAAGCTGCCAACGCCCACGATTTCATCTGCAAGTTCCCTGACGGATACGACACCTACTGTGGGGAAAGAGGTCAAAGGCTAAGCGGTGGAGAACGACAACGAATCTCAATTGCTCGGGCAATACTTCACAACCCTAAGGTCTTGATTCTTGATGAAGCAACCGCAAGTGTCGATACAGAAACTGAGCGACTCATTCAAGAGGCAATTGAAAACCTAGTTGATGGAAGGACCGTGTTCGCCATTGCCCACCGACTATCAACGCTAAGGAACGCCGATCGCCTCATTGTCATGGAAGAAGGGCGAATTGCTGAGATGGGAACTCACGAGGAACTTCTCGCAATGCCGGATGGTATTTATACGAAGCTCGTGAAGATGCAAAGTGAAATTAGCAAAATGCGCCAAAATATGTTGGGCGCAGAAGAGCTCGAAGAAGAAAAGGTCGAAGCCTAGGCTCCTTATGAAAATCCTTACACCACTAATTATCCTATTGTCGTGCCTGAGCCAAGCCCAAACGGTGTGCATTGATCCAGGTCATCCGAGTGAAGTAGGAAAAGGAACGAAGGGCAAGAAAATCACGGAAATCCATGCCGCGTGGAAGGTCGCACTACTTCTGAAAAAGGAACTAGAATCTGCCGGCGTCAAAGTCGTCATGACGAAGTCAACTGAGATGGAATTCGTCAAGAATCGCGACCGATCAGCAACTGCAAACAAGGCCAAATCTGATCTAATGGTAAGACTGCATTGCGATTCGGTATCCGGTTCAGGTTTTGCCGTCTACATCCCCAAAAAGAAAGGCACGGCTCAAGGTAAAACTGGACCCGCCGACAGCGTTCTCAAATCATGCGCAACTGTGGGTCCAATTTTTCACACAGAATTGGCAATCGGGTTAAAAGGAAAACTCAAGGACAACGGTCTACTCCCCGACACGGCTACTGCTGTAGGCGGAAAGTATGGAGCCTTGATTGGTTCAATTTTTTCCCAGGTTCCGGTTGTGCTCATCGAAATGTGCCGCCTCTCAAACAAGAAGGATGAAGAATTCATTGCCAGCGATACCGGACAACTCGCGATGGCAAAAGCTCTTGCGACCGCGACCTTAAAAGTGGTCAAGCCGAACAAGTAAGTACAATTGGATACCATTTATGCAAACCGTTGACCTTGAAGTGGTCATTCCCGCCTATAACGAGCAAGACCGAATCGGTCGGACCCTTGCCCGTATCAAGGAATATTACGATGGTCAAACCTATTCCTGGCGTTGTACGATTGTTAGTGATGGATCAAAAGACAAGACGAACGAAATCGTATCCGCGTTTTGCGATCAAAATCCAGAATTTCATCTCAACGCCTACGTCCAAAACCGTGGCAAAGGCTTTGCCGTTCGGCTAGGGATGCTCAAGGCAAATGCCGACCGAATCTTATTCTGCGATGCCGATCTGGCAACGCCTCAAGAGGAAACGGAAAAGCTGTGGCGAGCAATGGACGAGGGTTACGATGTCGCGATCGGCAGCCGCCCATTAAAAGAGTCGAACCTCGAAGTCCACCAGCCAAAGCTTCGAGAATTTCTTGGAAGGCTATTCAACAAGGCTGTGCAAACCCTTGCAACAAAAGGCATCGACGACACCCAATGTGGATTCAAAATGTTCACTCAAAAGTCAGCCCAAGAAGTCTTTAGACGCTGTGCACTAGACGGGTTTAGCTTTGATTTCGAGGCACTCATGATTGCCCGAGACTTACACTACAAAATTGCCGAGGTCCCGATCCGTTGGAGCCACCAAGAAGGCTCCAAAGTCTCGATTTTGAGAGACGGACCGCGAATGCTTCGAGACCTTGTGAAGCTCAGGATTGCCGGAAAAAAAGCAAGAATGCGAATCAAAGAGGAAGAATCGAGCCCAACCGATGAACAATAGGGATCAATACTCGTGTTAACATGAGAATATGGGTGCATCCGTTTGTTTAGCCGCTCTTCTACTATTAGGTCAGGCTACGTCGGGCGGAACTTCTGTCGATCAATCTGTTCAGCTCTCTGATGATCTTCGACAGACGATGACTCTTTTTGACACCCTAAAGAGCACAATTAAGAACGAGAAAGAAGCTCAACAATTAGTCGTTCAACTCAATGAAAAACTACAACTGATTGCCCAGTCGGCAGCCAAATATCAGGCTCAAGCCAAGACGGAAGAAGCAAAAGTGAAGCTTGCAATTGTTCGATTTGAAGCTTTGGCAAGTGGCGGAATCCAATCGGCAACGCAGACGGAAACACTCGCAACCGAAATCGCCACTAAGTACCGTGAATCCTCCGCTTTGTGTCCTGTAATCGAAAGGCTTGACTTCGTAAAGTACCTTGGGCTCGAAAAGTACGGTGCATTTGAAGCCATCCTTAAGCAGAGTAAGAATTCAGAAGTTATCGCCTCGACCCTGCTCGCAAACTACTTCTCACAGGCTATGAGCGATACTGCCGATGTCAATAAGTTTCGAGAACTCTCGCAAACTTATCCCAAAACAAAGGCAGGGCAGCGAGCCGCCCGAATATTTGATTTTCGAACGAAACTGAGCTTAAGTACACCAATGCCTGAACTCGAGCTCGAGCTCCTATCGGGCTACAAACTACAGGTTGGTTCACTCAAAGGGCGAGTCGTCGTCATCGACTTTTGGGGAATGTGGCAATCTGCATGTGTTGCCGAAATGCCTGAAATTCGGAACTACGTTGCCAAATATCCGACCAAAATAGCCTGGATCGGCGTGAATACCGACACCTGCACGAAAGCATATTTGACTCAAAAACTGAAAGACTTTGGGGCAAATTGGCAAAACGTTTATGCAGGGTCGCCGACGGGTCAAGTTCCAATGGATCTCGGCATCATCGCCTATCCATCAAAGATCATCATTGATTCCTTTGGAATAGTCCGATACGTTCCCTCAATTAGAGATTGGCGTGCCGTCCTCGAAGAAGCACTCAGCAAAGCTTAGACTTTCGAGAACGTTACGCTCCATTTAACCGATGATCCGGACAGCGGCATGGTTAACGTAAGAATCTGGCCATCTTGCTGCATCTCGACTCCTTTCGTGTCGACTTTCAAAACCGAGTAGCCCTTCGGAACAAATATGCTTAGCCTCCATCGCTGACCAGGACCAACCTTGTAGATTCCCGATAGAGTCTCGATTTCCCACTTAACCGCTTCTAACTCAAAGGCACCTTGGCTAATATGCCGTTCTGTCCCAAGGACCTGAGGACGATCTAAGATCGGACGAAGACTCACCACTTGGCAATGACCCTCGGCTAGAGCGTCAAAATTTACTTTCGAATCGACAACTCCCAAATACTTCTGATTCCAAAAGTCAAATGCGTGATACTTGCCCCGTACAACCCCCATCTGTGCCAGCGGCACGCTCTTTGCCGGCAAAGCTTTCCACGCATGGTGAGAAACCACCGTCCAGCTTTCCCCAAATTTTCGATTATGCAACGTGAAAAACTCTGGATCTGGGGCTTCTTGCGCGACATTAACTGGCTTGGAAAACACCGTAGGCGAAACTCGGCGCATGATATTGATATGTTCTGGAGTGTAGGCATCAGGCTTGTCACTAATCATCAAATGTCCCCCCGCCAACGAAGTCATGCTTGCCCATGAACGAGCCAACTCCGGCTCAAGCCGCAAACACATATAATCTGGGTCATTGCGCCAAACAATGTTGTTGAGATGATGAAACTGAGCAATGTATTTGGCGGAGCGGCGCATCGAGGCAAAGTCCGGTCCAACATCTTCTCCGATTCTTGCCCCACTTGGAATTCCCGCCAGCTCGGGCATTGCCCCCCAGCAAGCTAAAACATAAGAGCCGCCAACCTGCTTCTTGGCCCCGGCAACAACAGCCCGAAATGCCTCTTCCATGCTCTGTTCATTGAACTTCCAATAGAATGGATTCATGCGGTAATTGTCATAGAGAACGTGCCTCAGGGTATCGATCTTAAAGTAATTCCAGCCTTGCTTCTTAAGTACGCGGAAAGTCTCGAAGTACGCCTCATCTGCGCCTGGACGCAATCCGTTGACCGCATAATTAACCCACGGACCTCTATATGGCTTACTTTCTGAGTCGGTCACATAGTCCTTTGAGTTGGTTAAGCCCAGCGGAGTATAAAGCCCGACCCATATTCCCGGAGTGATTCCCTTCGACTTGATATAGGTTGCCAAGGACTCCAGCCCGGATGGAAACTTGTCGTTAGGCTTGGTCCAATACTCAGAATAATGTTCGCCCGCTTTTAATTTGAGAGCACCTGATTGAGGAGTCCGCTGAAAGCCATCATCCATTTGGACAATGTTGTAGCCATACGGCAAAAGGTTCTTCGCGATAAAGTCGCTGGCAGACTTCATATCGGTTTCGGTGATATCTTGGTAGAAAGCCGCCCATGAGCACCAGCCAACCACCGGAGGTTGCCAAACCGGACGAGATGAATCCCACAGGAAATATCCAAGGTGATTCTGGACGTAATCCGTTTTCGCAACAATCGGTGATTTTGACGATGCCTCCAAAACGAAGAAATTGCCGTCTCGTTTGATGGATCCCTCAATGGTTACAAGACAATCGGCATCCCGAAAGTAAACGGAATTTGCAACCAAATCTGTGACATCACCAAAGGTGCTACCAATGACGGATTGACGAGTAGTGTTCGTCAAGATCGCGTCTGGCGTATAAGGAATCCTCAACCGGAATTTTTTGAGATCACCAGCAAATCGAAATTCACGGGTAAATGACTTCCTGCCGGTAGGGACAAACTCTGAAGTCTTTGGTCCGTGAGGATAACCAAGAATGACCGATGCTCCACCAATCGTTGTATCAACTTCTTTTGGAGGCAGTTTCGATCCTCGAACAAACAAGGTTACGCCATCTGATAACGAAACCGAAATATCCGTTGCAGTTTGCATACGTGACGATATTAGAACACTAGCAAGCAATCCTGAAACCATTGAATGGAATTCTACACGCCATTTCATACGCCCTTAAAGCGTTCTTCGTCTTTCAAGCAAACAAATAATGAACCCTTTTCCACCGAAAAGATGTATAAATTAGTAGTTCTTTAGGACTATCAGGTTCAATTGAACACAGAGGCATATTAAAGGTGAAAATTAAGCCAGCAGGCAAAATCGCAGCGTTAATCATTATTCTCGGAATTCTCTTTGGAGTCATGAACTCAATGGGACTCATCAAGAAGCTCTTTCCAGGAGCGTCTGGCGGTCCCTCGATTGTTCCAGAAAAGGCTCAGCTTCCAATCCTTCCGGTTAACAATGGATCCAAAGAAATCCAGAATCTGCAAATGCCAGAAAAAGGCAAATTCGGAGGCGGCGGTGACCAAATGCGGGGTCTTGTTTGGGCTTGGAATGCCCAAATGGGAATGATGTTTGCCAATGGCGGGGCAGAAACGACCGAAGGAAGCCTCATGGCTCAACATAGCGTCAATCTAAAATTGACGCGCCAAGACGATGCATCCAAAATGCAGGAAGCGTTGGTTGAATTTGCAACCCAGCTGAGTCAAGGTGTTGCTCAACCAAACAGAGGATCTCATTTTGTTTGTATCATGGGTGACGGCGCAGCGTCATTCCTCGCCGGATTGAATGAAAATCTAGACAAACTTGGTCCCGAATACAAAGCAAAAATTATTGGCACCGCTGGCTTCTCGCGGGGAGAAGACAAATTCATGGGACCTGAATCTTGGCAAAAGAATCCGGCATTGTCAAAAGGCGGCGTTGTTTCTGGCTATTTGAGAGATGGTGACTGGAACATAGCCATGAAATGGCTTGGCGACAATAATCTGAAGAATAACCCAGACGAAAAGACTTATGACCCCGATGCTCTCAACTGGGTTGCAACATCGGATTATATTGATGCTGCCGAAAAATACATCACCGGATACACCGAAACGAGAGATGTTGTAAAGAACGGCGTCAAAACCGGAGAAACGAAAAAGATCCGGGTCGACGGAGTCGTAACTTGGACTCCTGGTGATGTTTCGGTTGCTTCGAAGAAGGGCGGAGTTGTAAGTATTGTTTCGACCCTGGAGTATTCCGCTCAAATGCCTTGCGTTATTATTGCCATTGACCAGTGGTGCAAGCAAAACAAGGAGAAGGTCCAGAGTTTTCTTTCTTCCATTTTTGACGGCGGTAATGCCGTGAGGTTCAATCCTGAGGCGCTCAGAAAAGGTGCTGAAGTAAGCACTGAAGTCTATAAGGAGCAGAATGCAAGCTATTGGATGCGTTACTTTAAGGGTGCAGAAGAGCCCGATATGACAGGAAAGAAGATACGGTTGGGAGGATCTTCGGTCAATGATCTGTCCGATAACATGGTGCTGTTTGGTCTTGTTCCAGGATCAGCCAATGTTTACCGGGCTGTTTACGAAACCTTTGGAAATATTGTTGTTCAGCAGTATCCCAAACTTGTCAGCAGCTATCCGAAATATGACGATGTCGTCGATACGAGTTACATTCAAGAAATCGCTTCGAAGAGTAATTTTGATCCATCTAAAATCACGACGCCACCGCCAACAATTGATACTCCAAAGCCAGGCGCTCCAAAAGCCGAAAGCAATAAATTCGTCGGACAGAAGGTTTACGATATCAAGTTTGAAACGGGTCGAGCAACCTTTACGAACACGGCGAACGTTGGTTTGAAGAAGCTAATGAACGACACGGTTATTGCTGGAAATACGACGATCGAAGTTCATGGCCATACCGATAACGTGGGAAATGCCGATGCGAACATGAAGCTTTCAGAGTCGAGGGCATTTGCGGTGAAAAATTGGCTTGAAAAGACCTATCCGCAACAATTCCCTCAAGGACGTATTTCCGTTCATGCCCACGGTCAAACTGAGCCAATGGTGCCAAATAATTCGGAAGCAGGCAAGGCGAAGAATCGTCGAGTCGTCATTAAGATCAAGTCGGCTGGCTAATAATTCATGGAAAAAGGTCAAGAATCCGGAGCCACCTTGGCTCCGGTCCCCAACCGAGCAAAGCCTAGCCTGAAAGACATCTTTCTGCCGAATCGTGCTGTTTCCCGAAGCTCATTTCTCATCATTTCAATCTTTTGGGTTCTTAGCTTTCTGATGCTTTGGTCGTCTAATACGATCAAGGTAATTCCGGGGCCGGGCGACGTAATTCGTGAATTTTCCAATCTATGGCTTAACATGGGACTGGGGCAGGAATTGATCAAAAGCCTTTTCCTCAATATCGAAGCCCTCGCGATTTCTGGCACGATCTGCCTTCTGCTTTCGTACCTAACCGTCATACCATTCTTTCGACCCGTGATCAATGCCTTTTCAAAGGGTCGATTTTTGAGTCTAGTAGGATTTTCCTTTGTATTCACACTGCTCATCGGAGGTGGCGAGAAGCTGAAACTGACCTTGCTCGTTATTGGAATGTCCGTGTTTCTACTAACTTCTATGGCATCGGTGGTCGCGGGCATACCGAAAGCAGAATTCGATCATGCCAGAACGCTCAGGATGCCTGAATGGAAAGTTGTGTGGGAAGTCGTAATTCGCGGCACTTTTGATCAAGCTTTCGAAGTCATGAGACAAAACGCGGCAATCGGATGGATGATGCTGACCATGGTCGAAGGAATTGTCCGATCAGCTGGCGGAGTCGGTGCCATGCTCCTCAATGAGCAAAAGCATATGAAGATTGAAGCGGTATTCGCAATCCAAATAATTATCCTCATCATTGGCTTGTGCCAGGACTATGTCATAGGAGCTCTTCGTAATCTGTTCTGTCCCTACGCGGCATTGACCTTGGAGAGAAAATGAACTACGAGTACGAAGTTAAACAGCAAATCCTGAAGATCGATAATGTCAGCCTCAATCTGGGCGGCAATCAAATTCTCAGAGAGGTCAATGCTTCAATCGGGAACATTGTTCGAAGCGACGTTAAGCAGGGTCAAGTGATCGGGCTGCTGGGGCCGTCGGGAATGGGCAAGACTCAGCTTTTTCGCATCTTATCTGGGCTCAACATTCCGGACTCAGGCACTGTGTTTGTCACTGAGCAAATGCTGCCAGTTCAAGCCGGAATGGTCGGAGTTGTTGCCCAAAATTATCCACTGTTTAGGCATCGAACGATCATGTCAAACCTGGTAGTTGCCGGGCAACAAGCAGGAATGGGATCATCAGATGCTACCAACCGAGCCAAGGAGTTGCTTCGCCGATTTGGTCTAGAGGGACATGATGCAAAGTATCCGGTACAGCTTTCGGGCGGGCAAAGACAACGAGCCGCAATTGCTCAACAGTTTATGTGTAGTGAGCACTTCCTGCTGATGGATGAACCGTTTTCTGGTCTCGATCCAATTGCACTCAGCGAAATGTGTTCCTTCATTGGTGAAATGTCCCAAACCGATGAACTCAAGACATTCATTGTCGTAACCCATGACATCGATTCAGCCGTTTCGGTGTGTGATTGCCTTTGGCTTTTAGGTCGGGATCGTGACGAACACGGCGTTCCAATTCCAGGAGCAAAGATTCAACATACGATCGATTTAGCGGCCCGCGGACTAGCTTGGCGAGAAAATATACGAGAAATGCCTGGGTTTGTCGCCACTGTCAACGAGGTAAGACAGCTTTTTAAGTCACTTTAAGGGAATAATTCATACAATAGGTGAGTATCGATCCATCCCAAGGCAATTACCGAAGCTCTCGGCATCGCTATAAGTCAGCGTTTTCCGAGAATTTCAACGTGCTAGGCCTCGCCGGTTTGGCGGCGGCTTCACTAGCCCTATTAAACCCATTGCCACTCATTGTTGGAATTGCTGCAGAAGCAGTTTATATGCTTTTTGTTCCGGATTCGAAATGGTATGAGGTTCGGTTAAAGGCAAAGTTCGATGCCGAAGTACAAGCTCGATTAGACAAACTTCGAAACCAAGTCTTCCCCCAAATCCATAGCTTAGTTAAGGAACAGTTTGCGAGGCTGCAGTCCGCCAGAGATCAAATTGGCCAGCAATCAAGGTCCGAGGAGACCTGGTTTCGTGAAGCCCTTCGAAAACTCGATTTCTTAATGGAAAAATACCTTCAGTTCGCATTGAAGGAATCTCAATTCATTAAGTACCTCAATAGCCTGATCGACGAAGCCTACGATAACCTTAACCAAGAAGAACGTCGAACCCTCGATAGCCTTGTTAATCGAGCGTCTTCGAGAATCAAACCACCTCGAAACTCTGACGTAGTGGTACCGTCCCAAGGCCCCCCTCCATCAGAAGAATGGAACAATACAATTGCCGAAGTTTTATTTAGCCAATATGGGCGCGAAATTGATGAACTAAAGTCGCGGTCAGACGGTGAACAAGTCTTCGCGACGAAATCCATTCTCGACAAGCGAGTAGAAATCCTGACCAAACGTCAGGAGTTTGTCGAGCGAATCGTTCAAATTCTTAATAACCTTCGACATCAGATGCAGTTGATGACCGACACATTCGGTCTCATTAACGACGAAATTCGAGCTAGATCGCCAGAGCAAGTTCTTGCGGACATTGACGAAGTCGTAACGACGACGAACTCCTTGACCGAGGCTCTTGAAGCGGTAACTCCGTTCGAGCAACTTGTTACGACTCCAACATACAAGGAATAAACCATGAGTATCAAAAACTTATTAAGACGAGCGGGCGAAATGTTCGTAGAATTGCCCGAAGAGCAGCCCGATTATTCGGCGTTCAAGGCATCCGTCAATTCGACCGGTGCAACAAATCCGAA
>JAYUOQ010000191.1:0-11867 GCA_043760685.1 Armatimonadota bacterium
GCGGGCCTTGGCTTACTTGGCCTATGAATTTTTCGGACCTACATTCGGAACGTTTTACGATATCAGCACAATCCTCATTCTTTGGTTTGCTGGAGCCTCAGCTATGGCAGGACTGCTAAATCTCGTTCCTCGATATCTGCCCAAGTTCGGAATGGCGCCAGAATGGACGAAGGCAAATCGGCCGCTAGTGCTTATTTTCACCTTCATCGCTTTTGCTGTAACCATCATTTTTAAGGCAAGTACTCAAGCCCAGGCCGGAGCCTATGCAACGGGTGTACTGATGCTCATGACTTCGGCTGCAATAGCTTCAACTATTTCTGCAACGAAGAAACGCCAAAAGATGAAGTGGGGATACGGAATAATTTCCGTCATCTTCGTGTACACAACCGCAATCAACATCTATGAAAAGCCGGAAGGTATTAAGATTGCGGGAGTTTTCATCCTTGGAATTATTCTTGTTTCCTTTATATCTCGGATATGGCGGACTTTGGAGCTGCGCGTTAGTAGCGTCGAGCTCGACCTCAAGGCTCTCGAATTCGTTCGATTAGCTTCAGCGACCGGAAATCATCTCCGCATTATTCCAAACCGACCGGAGGGTCAGAATGTTGAGGAGTATCAGCGAAAAGAAATGGAAACCAGACGCGATCATGATATTGGTCCGAACGAGCCAATATTGTTCGTTGAGGTCAAGATTTTGGATGCCTCCAACTTTACAGGTGCTTTAACGGTGCGAGGCTACGAGGTTGAAGGCTATAAGGTCCTAAGGGCCACTGGAGTTGCCGTACCGAACTCACTCGCTGCCCTCATGATGCACTTGGGAGCACTCAGTGGAAAACGAGCCCACGCCTACTTTAACTGGGGCGAACGAGGTCCGGCGGCGTACCTCATGAAGTTCCTCTTTTCGGGCGAAGGTGACATTGCCCCACTTACGCGAGAAATCCTGCGGCGGATAGAAGCTGACCCGAACCTGCGACCCGTTATTCATGTGGCAAGTTAGACTTACGCGTAGCTGACTTTA
Source organism: Armatimonadota bacterium (assembly GCA_043760685.1). Classification (GTDB taxonomy): domain Bacteria; phylum Armatimonadota; class Fimbriimonadia; order Fimbriimonadales; family Fimbriimonadaceae; genus Fimbriimonas. Next base: position 1,019 of record JAYUOQ010000191.1, read on the forward strand.
AGGCGATTGCTGGTCCCCAATGTCCTTTTCGGGCCAGCCAATCGTTGATGCGTTCGGCTTTCAATAAGCGAGCGAGCCCGTTGATAGCGAGGATGATTGCAACCGCACGAAGAGCCATCCAAACGATATGAAGTGGTTGCTCCTTTGCAACCAGCAGAATGACTCCTACGATAACCAGCGGTAACCAGAAGGTTGGTTTGACTAAGTCGGCAAAAATCGAACGATTTTTGCTCCTCGCTGTGCGATCAGCTGCAAACATCATTTGCTCAAGCTTTGCCCTATTGCCGCTCCGCTTCCCGATCACAGCGAGGGTAACTCCCATTGAAATTGCGCCGTTAAACAAGGCTAAAACAACCGCCATCGGCCAGAAGCTAGGCGTTGCGATGCCTGTCTCTTTGGCAAGAAATTGAATCCCAGCATCCCAAGCCTTTTCGAGAGACTTGCCGAGCAAAACATATTGAATGAAGAAGCCTTGCAATGCCGCCCATACTCCCACAAGAAATGCCCCAACTGCGATACCAAGCCGACTCCATCGAAATGCCATGGCTCCGACGGTAAAGAGGAAGCCCTGGATTGTGATGGCAATAGTCGGCGTGATCCGTGCGCCAGCGGGAGATATGGCCTTGATTCCAGCTGAAATTAGGCTCACCCAAACGGTCAGTGACTTCCGGCCCATATTTTCGGATGCCAAAGCTAGTACCGCGGCCTGCAAAGTACCCATTACCGTTCCAGTGAAAGGAAACTTGGTGGCATGGAGCCACGACCCTACCGACCATTCGATTGCCCCAGATCCGGCGCCATAAACACCGATGTGCTCCCACTCTCTCAACTCGATCAGGGTTGAAATCAGCTTTTCGTCGCAACCTGGACCAACGCTGATGACCAGATCAAATTTCCTGCCAATGTGAAATTCAACTTCGCTCTGGACGCCTTCTCGAAGGGTAACTACAACCATTCTTGACTTGGATAGCTGGACGTTTGGCCAAATTTCGATCAACCCCTTGCCTTCGGCTTCCCACTTACCAAATTCATCGAGCACGATCACGTCTTGACTCGTTAGGTGTTGAGACCAATCGGATAATTTTTGAATCGTTGCCGCTTCAATCTCATACCCGCCACTTTGGTGACGAGAGGCAAACAAGGTTTCTTCGCCGGTCTTGACCCAATACAAAGTGTACGAAAGTGCGCCTTTATCGGAAACTGGGCGATCGCCAGCTACCGAAACAAAGCCATCAATGGAATATCCGAGCCCAGTTGCCCTGTTCGTAAATTGGGCCAAAGTCTTCGACTTTTCGCTGCCAACTGAACCCGTAATTGCGACCAAAAGCATCGGATTTACCTAGCTTCGAGCCTCTTTGTCAGCGAGTCCTTCCAGAGGGTGCTGAGTTGGGGAAGATCTCGAAGCTCGAATAAGACTTCTCGATTCTTCTTTTCCCTCATATAGATTTCGAATGCTCGATCAATGGTCCACGCTGGGTTGGGTCGACTCACCAACTTCAATTTTTGCCCCCTCACGACATTCCCTTGCTTGAGTACTCGCGCATACCAACCGCCATTTCGCTTTTCTACAACTTCTACATTGAGCCCCGGCAAGTCTAACCGTCGAGCCAGTTTGAAACACGGGAGCCTCGGCTGACTGACCTCAATTTCTATATTCTGCGAAACCCAGATATCACCAATACAAACTGACTTTTCGTCGGCAATCGAAACCGTAAAGTTCTCGCCAAAGCTCCCGTAGCTCAAGGGTCGCGCGAACCGATTCTCCCATGCCGGATAATGCTCGGCGGAGTAAAGGAGGACCGCTCGATCTGGACCTCCGTGGTGGACTAAGTCGGATTGTCCATCGCCATCGAGGTTGGTTTCGCTGAGCCAAACTGGACCACTAATTCCAGACTTAAAGATTCCCGATACCCAGGATCGGTCTTGCCCGTCTTCGGCCGCGAGGGAGCTGTCGTAGATCTTTGGCATTCCTACTTGAATTGACAGAATCTCGATCTCAGACACCAGACAATGCTACCCGTGCGGGTGGCAAGTTTCGTCGGTTCGGTAAACTAGAGTCTCGCGCGCCCGTAGCTCAGTGGATAGAGCAATTGCCTTCTAAGCAATTGGTCGCTGGTTCGAGTCCAGTCGGGCGTGCCACTTTCTTAGCTTTCAGCTCTCTGCAAAGAGTGACTTTGCTCTCGGCTTTGGGCTTAAAGGAGGGCTGATATTAACCATTTGGTAAAGAATTGAACCTAAATTCTGAAAATTTCAAAAACTGTAGCCCCGGCAAGCACGGGATGCCGCTGAGACGGCACACTGCATTTTGGGGGTCTTCGTTTGGGTTGATCGGTATTTAGTTGTCAAAGAAAGTTTAAGCGCAAAGTTCGGAATCTTGCACAACGTTGCCAAGGGAATTCGATCCTGGCTAAAGCGAGCTTGCAGTTAAAGTAAGAAAGACATTCTATTATACACTAATTTGTGTATAATTATCTATATTTGTTGTAGAGTCGTTGGTTTGAGACAGTTCGCCTCTATCTACATAAGCTCGCAGCTTAGCAGTTGGTCGAATATACTGGCCACACCGTGGCTCGCCAACGAGCACCGGGCGAAAACGAACGGTGGTTCGCACTCTTACCTTTGCGGGAAAGCGTATCAATCTGGTTACCTCTCGACGACGCTAAGGTTAACACGAATTTCACAGCTTTTTGAGTAATACTGTACATCCAATGACAACTTTAGAAATCGGCACCCAGCTCGTCAACCTCGTCAGGGAAGGAAAGTATGAAGAGGCTATGACGACCCTCTATCATCCTGAAATCGTATCTGTCGAAGCGATGGAAGGAGAAACCCAGACCGTCACCGGCATTGATGCCTGTGCCAAAAAAGGCGAGATGTGGTCGCAGACCATGGAAGTCCACGGTTCCACGATCGAGGGCCCGTTTCCGAACGGCGACGAGTTTGCAGTCTACTTCGACTATGACGCTACCGACCGTGAATCTGGCAGCCGGTTCCATATGAAGGAAGTCGGCGTCTACAAGGTTGCCGATGGCAAAGTGGCCCACGAAAAGTTCTACTATCACATGGGTTGATGCTTTCATCGCGTCACCCAGTGACGTGCAGTGTCATCTACCGGCTCTAAAACCGCTGCTCAGAAGCCACAAAAGGGGACTTCTAAGCATCCTCCGTCGCCTTCGTTCCTCAAGCTTTGGCGGACTGGATTGGTCGCTGGTTCGAGTCCAGTCGGCCTGCACCACGAAGCTCCAAAACTTGTAGCATTGCAAATGTCCGTAATTGAGCGAAGTTGTGGCGTGCCATTTTCTTAGCTTTGAGTCTTCAGTCTTCAGTCGTCAGCTTTCAGTGAAGAGAGGTTTTGATTGTTGCGGGGAGAAGCTTGTTTCGCCTTGGTCAAATAGCTCACTTGACGGATGCCTTGGCGCCGCAAAACAAGCTCACTCAGGAAATCATTTGAATCGGAGTATTGATCGCCTAGCCAGATTGGGATAAAGTAGGGACAGTATGTGCGAACAAGATAGTTTTGAAAAGGATCGGTTAGAATTTGAGCGAAAGGGTCTGATTACCCGGCGTCAATTTGGGGTCATGGTTGGAGCAGGAGTAGCGATGGTGCTTCCCGGGGTAGCCAACGCGGCTACCGTAACCGAATCTGAGGTTAGTATCACTACCCCTGATGGCGTTTGCGATGCCTACTTTGTGCACCCCGTCACAGGCAAGGCGCCAGCAATTATTATTTGGCCCGACATTTTTGGGTTGCGACCCACGTTCCGCACGATGGGTAAGCGATTGGCTGAATCTGGCTATTCGGTTCTGGTCGTGAATCCTTTTTATCGCAAGCAAAAGGCGCCTACCGCGGCCAAAGGAACCGCAACTCCATTTTCGGAGCTTGGACCGCTTCGTGAAGGCATGAACGACGTGACCAACATAACCGATGCGAAAGCCTTTATTGCTTGGCTTGATAATCAGGCGTCGGTTGATAAGAAGCATAAGATTGGGACCCAGGGTTACTGCATGGGCGGACCAATGGCATTTCGGACCTCAGGGGTTTCGGATCGGGTTGGTGCCGTGGCTTCGTTCCATGGCGGCGGTTTGGTGTCGGATCAGCCTAATAGTCCGCACCTAATGGCGGCAAAGAGCAAGGCTCAATTCTTAATCGCAATTGCGGCTAACGATGATGCGCGGTCGCCAAACGATAAGACTACTTTGAAGGAAACTTTTGAGAAAGCAGAGCGACCTGCCGAGATCGAAGTGTACGAGAAGGCGGCCCACGGGTGGTGCCCGCCAGACTCGTCGGTTTATAACGAACCACAAGCCGAGAAGGCATGGGCGCGACTACTTGCCCTCTACAAAAAGGCGTTGTAGCCTGCAGGCTGCCTCGGGTATCTCTTTGAATACCCGAGGCAACCGACCTTAGTTAGATCTTGATTCCGAGCGCTTTTAGCGATTTCACAAGCCTTATATCGGGACCTTTTCCGTCGGTTCCTTCGCCACGAAATACTACTTTTCCAGCCTGGTCAATGACAAAGGTTGCCGGAATACCGGTCACCGAGTACTTTCCGGGAATGCCAACATTTCGATCAGACGGATCTCCACCGGCTGGATCGAAGAGAAATTTGAACTTGTACTGAGGATTATCCTTTACAAATTTCTTAAATTTGGGTTGTTGGTCGAATACGCAAAGCCAAAGGAAAACGACTTTGGGATCCTTAACCTGGTTCTTTAATTTCTGCATTCCGGGCATGCTTTGTTTGCACGGTCCACACCAGGTTGCCCAAAAATCAAGAACGATCACTTTGCCCTTATAGTCGGATAATTTAACTACTTTGCCATCGATTGTTTTGGCTGTAAAGCTAGGTGCCAAAGACCCTGCTGCAACTTTGGGTTGTTCTGGACGAGGGACATTTGGACCAGGATCGCTAATTTTGCCGTCCGGGGAATGAGCAAAGGAAATGCCGCGAACCCTCGTTCTATCGAAGGGCTTTCCGAGCAACGTCTTGAGTTTTTCGGCTTGTTCCTTGGTCAGCACGGCGTATTTCGCATCATCGCCAGCTTTTCGGACAGCTTCTAATTCTTTCGTATTATCCTCCGAGATTTCGCCCGTCTGCGGATCCCGTAGGTCCCTGAATTTCTGCATTGTAGTTTCTTGAATTTCGTCCAAGTGCTTTTGTTGTTTCTCGCTCAGGCCAAGCTGTGATTGCATATCAGGATCGCTCAGAACTGTATTACCTTGCAAATTCATGACGATTTGAGTAAGCCGGAGCCTTTGTGCGGCAGTCAGCGATGCGTAGATCGTATCGCTGTCACGCATTTTTCGTTGCTTGGCGGTCAGAGCCAGTTCGTCTTCGACTGCTGCATCAAAGAGCAACAGACTCGCCACGGGACGCATAAATCCTTGGCTGCCCGTAATTGCGGCGTTTGCCGTAATGTTTGGTAGATACCAACCAGCCTTAGGTGTTACTGTGATCCCGGCAAAAGCCAACCCTGTCAGTGAGGCAAATGCTACGGCCGTCGCACTCTTTGCAAATAGCCTGAATCTTGATTTTGTCATTTTTATATTCTCCCCTTATTACGGTGTAAACGTACGGTAGATCAAACGTTGAATTGCCGACTCGGAGTTCCTTTAATTGGCTTTGCGGTGATGTCCAGCCTGGCTCATTTTTCGGGTACCAATTCAGCCGGTAGTCTTATCAGGAGAACCGGATACGGCTCGGCAACAAAATGATGGTGCGACGTACTTCCGATTACCAATCTGTCCAGAAATCCATGACCCTGGGCGCCCATGATCAATAGATCGGCATCACTCGATGTCATTGCATTTCGAATGACTTCGTTGGATTCCCCCTCTTCTACAATCACGTTAATCTCTGGTGCGACTGCTTTCAACTTTTCCGCTACTTTTGCCGACTCTTTGAGGCAGTGATCACGGACCCAATTCTGAAACTCTAGATCAACCGAGGTATCACGCTTCAACATGGCAGTTGTCGAAGGGTTCACCTCGTAGGCAGTGACAACATCAATTCGCGAAAACCCCTGGGGATTCCATGAAATCAATTGATCCAATGCGCGGTTTGCATATTCCGAGTGGTCGGTAGCGAACACTGCATGAACCGGTCCGGTCTTCGAACATGGCAATTTCGCCACCAATAGAGACTGTTTGGCTTCGATCGATAGTGCTCGGGAGACACTTCCCAACTTCCATAGTGGACCGCCCTTTGGATGCCCGGACCCCACGACGATTAAATCAGCGTTTTCATCTTGAGCAAAGCGGTTGATCATTGTAGCCGCGTCACCATCCTGCATGTGATCGGTTGATTGGTAGTCCTCAACCATCTCACGCGCCTTTCTCAGCGCTTGCCTTCCGGCATCTTGAAGGATATCATTGGTTTCTGCAACGGGAATGACTTGAGGAAACATTCCCGGAACGTACCAAGGAAGCACCGGAAGAGCGTGAATAAACACCCACTCCTGGCTATCAAACTTAATGCGCTTGCACAATTCGACGGATGATTCATAGGAACCCAATAAATCAACACCGACCAAGGTTTTTACAGTTCTTTTCATACTCATCCTCATCATGCGGGAAAGAGCTTGAAAGAACTAGTCAACCCTTTCGCCGTCAGAACTTAAGAGGACAAGAACTTTAGTCAGCGGCTTGGTCTCGGAAAGGTGCCCAACCTTTCAGTTCTGTACCAACCACGAAGAAAATGACGGCTTGTTGCCGATGCAACTACTTGGTTCCTTGTGGCTACAGGTTCACGATGAGCAATTTATCCATCAAGCAGCAACTTTCCTTTTTGATTGCCTTCGTCCAAATCTTATTGGTGGTCATTGGAGCCTTTCAAATTCGATCATCCAATACAGTTTCTGACGGTCTACGACAAACTGCGTCGAAATTTGTGACAGAAAACACGATTGAGCTTCGATAAGCAGCTTAGTTCGACAATATTCCCTTCATGGCTCCAATCTTGAAGGAGTTAATTTTACGTCAATATGCTAAAATCGGCGATGCTCTCACTATTAGCCCTCGTTGTCGGATCAAACAAAATATTTGACGGAAAAACCCTTACTGGTTGGGAAATAGTTGGTGGCGGCAAGTGGACGGTTGAAAAGGGCGGTGTCCTGAAAGGGATGTGTAGCAAGACGGATGACCAAGGCGTTTTGGTCTACGAGAAGCCAGTAAAGGACTTTACGGCGAAGCTCCAATTCCGAATATCCGGTGGCAACAGCGGGTTCTACTTTAGGACGGAGCGAATTAAAGATCAGCCACTCGTCAAAGGAATGCAAGCCGAGATTGATGCGATTGATGACGTCGCCGGTATCTGGGAGACCGCCGGCCGAGGCTGGGTGTTCAAGCCAACTCCCGAAATTCATGCGACCACCAAATTTAAACCAGGCGAATGGGCGACGATGGACGTAAGCGCGATTGGCACTCATTACACCGTGAAACTTAATGGTAAGACCGTAACCGATATTGAAGATCCGGTTGGTCGCCGAGAAGGAACGGTTGCGTTGCAACTCCACGGCGGTATGGATATGACCGTCGAGTTCCGGAATATCACACTGAATCCGAAGAACTAGTCCCTGACATTGATGGCCCTCACAATATCGACATTGTTCAGTTTCGTGGCATGATCCGGCGCGGTCATGTCAATCGAGTCTTTGAGGCTCCGGTAGGCACCATACTTAAGCAAATCGAAGCGACCACGCAATCCGGATAGACCGCATGGTCGCTAGTTAACGTGCCAAGTCACGCAATTATCGGTTCAGTGGCTTGTCAACGGCTGGTCGTACGGGTTCATTGGCAACCGTGACCCCAGTCAGGAAGACTGTCCGGGCAATCTTTTCCATCTTCGTGAAGTCAATCTTGGAGACTTCGTCGCCAAGCTGGTGGTAGTCCTCATGCTCGCCATCAAACCAGAAGCAGATTGGGATACCGTTTTTGGCGTAGTTATAGTGATCGCTGCGGTAGAAGAATTGGTTTGGATCCTTCGGATCATCATACAATTTATTATAGTCTAAGCCCAAATACTTACTGTTAACACCATGAACAATTTCGCCCAATCTGGTTGACATCATGGTGGTTCCAATGACGTAAATTGAGTTTGGACCGGTCAGAGATTTGTTGCGTGGATCGGTGTCACCCGCTTTTCGCGACCGACCAATCATGTCGATATTGAGCTGGGACACAATGCTTCCCTTTGGTACGGTCAGGTGCTTGTTGTAGTAATCGGAACCCCAAAGACCCTTTTCTTCTCCACAGTGCCATACAAACAGGAGTGACCGTTTTGGCTTGGCTGCTGAGGTAGCAAATGCCTTGGCAATGTTGAGCACCGCGACCGTCCCGGAACCGTCATCATCCGCACCGTTGTAAATCTTGTCAGGACCGGGCAGATTTGGATTCATGCCTACGTGATCGTAGTGGCACCCAAAGGCAACGTACTCTTCCTTCAACTTGGGATCGGCACCAGGAACGATTGCTACAACGTTGCGAGTCATCGCGTAGTCCTTGGAGGCAACAATTGTAACCTGAGCTTTGCTATCGGCGAGTCCAGCCAACTTCTTATAGCCTTCGGCACTCATCGAAATGGTGGGCGGAACCATTGGTCCTCCTGCCGGGCTAGCATCCGAAGGCATTCGGAAGCCGCCAGCGTATTGCCTGACACCACTCACAAAGGATTTCCATGAATCACCAGAATAGTTCGAGCCACCAATAATCGCTAGGGCACCACTCTTCATGAGGGCGTCATATTCGGATCGTAAGTTCTCGCCCACAACCACGATTTTTCCGCGGACATTGTATTGGGGCAACTTGTTGGTAATGCTCACAATTTGACCGGATACCTTTCCGCCTGAACCGCCAAAAACCAAAAAGTCATTTTCGAGAGTGAGGGTCGTATCTCCGGAGACAATTTGCGTTGATGCCTTATCGTAAGTGGCTCGTTCAAGTCTGATGTTCTGAAAATAGGTTCCATTATCTCCGGCGGGCTTGGCACCCCACGTTTTGAGGTTGTACGCAATGAAGTTCGCGGCAGCATCAAGTCCCGCGGAAGGAGTATCTCGACCTTGTAGCGCATCGTCGGCAATAAAGCTTAGATAGTCTTTGAGGGTATCGCTCGTGATTACCGTCGCGGCATTACGCGCATCTTCGTTCGTGAGGAGGCGGGTTTGCTGATTGGTAAAGCCAAAAAGAGCAGTTGTCGCCAGAGCCAAATAGATCGGTCTTTTCATGGAAGTGCCGAAGATGTTACCGCTGAGCAAGGTGGTTTTGTTCCCATGAGGATGCTCAGGGAATCAAACTTACCATTTCCCACGTTTGATAAATGGAGGTCGAGTCGGTTCGTTTGCCACTGCAACTCCGGCCATATAAACGGTTCGCGCGACATTCTCAAGTTTTGTGAAGTCTATTTTCGAGAGTTCATCGCTGACTTGGTGATAGTCTGAATGATCACCACCATACCAAAAACAAACAGGAATGCCATTTTTAGCGTAACTAGCTTGGTCACTTAAGAAGAAAAATCCAGTCTGATCATCTAACGCATCATATAATTTGTTGTAGCCCAGCTTGAGATATTGAGCATTCGTCCGATCAACAATTTGACTCAGTCGCCTTGAAGTCCTTGTCGGTCCGATGACAAAGACTTCGTTCTCACCAGACAAAAGCCTATTGGCCGTATCCTTGTCTTTTGCTTTGCGGCTTCGCCCGACCATGTCTAAGTTGAGCTGGGCTACTATGCTACCGTTTGGTACGGTAAGGTTGCGGTTGAAATAGTACGAACCCCAAAGACCTTTTTCCTCTCCGCAATGCCAAACAAAGAGCATGGATCGCTTCGGTCTGTATTGAGAGCCTAAGGCTGCTTTGGCGATGTTCATAAGGGCAACCGTGCCGGAGCCATCATCATCGGCACCGTTAAATATCTTGTCCGGGCCCGGCAAGTCTGAATTCATCCCGATGTGATCGTAATGGGCGCCAAAGGCGACGTACTCATTTCTGAGCTTAAGATCGTTGCCAGGAACAATTGCGATAATGTTGCGAACAACCGTATATTGTAATTTTGCGGAGATGGAAATAGTCGCTTTCATACCCACGAGGGCCTCAAGTTGCCTGAAGCGCCCAGGAGTCATCGCAATACTTATCGGCGATGTGGGATTTCCGAAGGAATCGGAAATGGGAAGATGAAATGTATCTGACCGCGGTTGATAAGAAGCAACGAACTTCGTCCAGGCTTCGCCAGAAAGATTTGAATCGGAAATAACTGCAATTGCACCTTCTTCAATCACCTGATTGTGGGCCGATATTCGGTCGTTAACCACTGGAATCCGGCTCAATACGACAATCTTGCCTTTCGCATGATAATTGGCCAGTTTCTTATCGACCTTTAATAATGGTGCGGAAACTATTCCTGCCTTTCCTCGAAACAAGAGAAAGTCCTTGTCTAAGGTAAATGACTGATTTCCAACTGTTAATCGAGTTTGTGTTTTGTCAAATTCTGTATGCTCAAGGCGGATGTTTTGAAAGTAAGTCCCGTTGTCTCCACCTGGCTTGGCACCCCACGTTTTGAGGTTGTACGCAATGAAGTTCGCGGCGGCATCGAGCCCCGGTGAGGGAGTATTTCGACCCTGAAGCGCATCATCGGCAATAAAGGTTAGATAGTCCTTGAGAACATCGCGAGTGATTGCGGTAGCGACTTTTCGCGCATCATCGTTCGTGAGGAGGCGTGTTTGCGAATTCGTAAACCCAAATAAAGCAATTGTTGCCAGAGCCAAATAGATTGGTCTTTTCATCGATGTGCCGAAGATGTTACCGCTGAGCAAGATGGTCTTATTCCCAGAAGATTGCTTTCCGACGAGTAACTAT
>JAYUOQ010000192.1:0-11837 GCA_043760685.1 Armatimonadota bacterium
GAGCCTCGGGAATCAGCATTGTGGTGACCAGGCTTGAACCGATCAGAGCAATACTCATGATGATTGCCGCAGTTAACAGCAACTTTTTGGTATTTTTGATCCGACCAACCGGATTTTCTTCGGAGTCTCTTTTATTTCCCTTTACCAAAGTCATGACCGAAACGCCGGTTTCAAACCCTGACAGCCCAAGGGCAAGTTTTGGAAAGATAAAGGCAGCCGCTAAGAAAAGCATCACCGGATTACCGTTGTGATACTTAGGCGTCATGATCTTGGTGTGCCAATCGGCAATGTACTCCGGATTCTTGAGGATCGTGAATATTCCGTGACCAATAACAATACTGTTTAGAAAAAGGTACGCAACGACTAGTATCACCGCGATACTAACAGCCTCCTTAAATCCTTTAAGAAAGACAATTGATAGTGAAAAAACCAGGCAAAGGGTAATTGCAACCTGGTTTCCGTGGAGATGAATATTAAAGTGCTGCGTCAAATATTGGTTTTCAATGATGTGGACGGCAGCGTCAGCGGCTGACAAAGTTATTGTTATGATATAGTCTGTAGCTGCAAATCCTAACAAAACGAGTATGAAAGCTTTGCCTTGCCACCAACTCAAGAGTTTTTGAAGCATCGCGATCGAACCAGATCCGTGGGGACTCTCTTGGGCAACCCTGGCGTAGATTGGGTAGGCACCAAAAAGGGTCAAAAGAACCAAAATTATGGTGGCAAATGGTGAAAGGTATCGAGCGGCTTCAAACGCGATGAACGGTTGGTAACCCAGGGTCGAAAAGTAATCGACACCAGTAAGGCACATGACCTGCCACCAAGGATGTACTTTGTGCTTTTTATCGTGCTTCCCCGGTTCTGGCTCGTGAGGACCAGCAGGTTCATCTACATGACCTTCCAAAAGCCACTTCGCAAGCTTTGAACGCTTCGTGGCCTTTGAGGACGACGGTAACTTTATTTCCATACAGACATGCGCTTGGCGCTTTTATTTAGGATAGCTTATCCCGGAATGAAGATACGAAGGTTCTTGATCTCCAGATTCATTTAGGAGATCGATTTCCCAACAAATTGTCACAGATTCTCGCATCTCAAATTCGGCCCCGTTCAGTAGATCGGTAAACTGAACTCGATTCATGGCGAACTATATCTGTAGCGTAGGAATGGAAGTCCACGCGGAGCTGGCAACGAAATCAAAGATGTTCTGTCGTTGCCAAGTTGCTTTTGGCGGAGAGCCCAATACCCGAACATGTCCGGTATGTCTTGGCTTACCCGGAGCAATGCCTGTTCCCAATCGGGCGGCAATCGAGATGGTCATCAAGACTTCTCTTGCGTTGAACTGCAAGATCGCAATGAATAGCATCTTCCACCGGAAGAACTACTTCTATCCTGATCTGCCGAAGGGTTACCAGGTTTCGCAATACGGAGAAGAAAACCCATTGGGTTACCATGGCTATTTGGACATTCCTGCAGCGAATGGCGGAACCAAGCGCATTGGAATTCGACGGGTCCACTTGGAAGAGGATACGGGCAAGCTAATGCATCTGCCAAGTGGTGGAAGTGGCGTGGATTATAACCGGGCCGGAACTCCCCTAATGGAGATCGTAACCGACTTCCCACCTGACATTAGCAACGGCGACGAAGCTAAAGAGTATCTCTCTCAGCTCCGCCAGATCTTGATGTACCTCGGAGTTTGCGACGGAAAGATGGAAGAAGGGTCACTTCGGTGCGAGCCAAATATCTCTATTCGACCCGAAGGACAACAGGAGCTTGGAGTCAAATCTGAACTTAAGAACCTCAACTCATTCCGGTCCGTTCAGATGGGAATCGCGTTCGAAGTTCGACGCCAATCAGCGATGTTAGATGCGGGTCAGAAAGTCCTTCAAGAAACCCGAGGCTGGAATGAACAAAAGGACTCGTCTTTTGCTATGCGCCTCAAGGAGTCAGAAAACGACTACCGCTACTTCCCATGTCCCGACTTGGTGCCGATGCAGTTCACGCATGATTACGTTGAGGGCCTTCGGTCTTCGTTGCCTGAGCTTCCTCTTGCGAAGTTTATGCGCTACCAAAGCAACTACGGCCTCAGTGATTACGATGCAAATCTTCTCACCGCCGACGTCGAATGGGCCAAATGGTTCGAAGAAGCAATTGCCAAGGGAGGAGAGCCAAAGGCAATATGCAACTGGATGAACTCCGAATTTGCGAAGCTGATCAACGAAGAAGGCATTCGTGCCCGTCAAAGCAAGATCACACCGGATCACTTGGTTGATTTGACGAAATTGATCGCCGATAACACGATTAGCGGAAAGATTGCCAAGCAGGTGTTCTTAGATTCTTACAAGACTGGGCAGATGCCAAGCGATTTGGTCAAGGCGAGTGGTGCCACACAAATAAGTGATGATTCAGAAATTAAGCCAATAATAGAAGCTGTACTTGCCGCCAACCCTGACGTTGTCGAAAAATTTAGGGCCGGGCAGGTGAGTGTTCGCGGATTTTTGGTTGGGCAAATCATGAGAGAGAGCCAAGGCAGAGCAAATCCTGGAATTGTGAATAAACTGCTCGACGAATTGTTACAATAGGAATAACGATGGGAATTATCGCCGCTACTGCATTTATCCTGGCAACTCAAGGTGCGCCTAAGATTGTCACGAAGTCTGAGGGAATGGCTTCCGAAGCTCGTCTGAACGAAATTTGGGATCATATCGATAATCGCTTCATTACTCAGTCAGATGTTTGGTTTGAGCTAGGCGAGTTTCCATCCTGTGTCGCCTTGCTTAAAGTTCAGACTGGTTACTCGCCTGATGATTACGAAATGATGACCAATCTTGGTTGGATGCTCGAAAACATTGAGCGAAACGATGAAGCCAGGGCGGTCTATCGAGACTTTGGAACTCGGCACCCAAAAATTGCCGATGCGATGTATGCCTTGGGCTTATCTTATGCTTTAAAGAAGGAATATGCCGAGGCGATAAAGGTCTTGGAGCCGACTTTGGTCAACAATCCAAGTCCAAATACTTATCGAACCCTTGCTCGCTCCTATGAAATGCTCAAGAAACCTCTAGACGCAATTAGGATTTGGGAATTGGAGCTAAAGAGGTTTCCAGACGAACTTTCTGCCATCGCAAACATTAAGCGCGTGAAGGCAAAAATGGCTGCTGGCGGAAAATAACTACAGATTTCTTATGCAGGTTGACATCCATATCCATGTTCAACCTAAGTCTTCTCAGGCTAAAATCCTTGTAGAAAGTGGCAATATTCGAGTTTGGGTCAACGCTCCACCAGTCGATGGTGAGGCAAATGACGCAGTCGTCAAGTTGTTTTCTAAGGCTCTGAAGGTTGCGAAGAGTAAGATTTCTATTATAAGAGGAGAAAGTTCGCGAGAAAAGACTCTTCGAATCGAAGGAATTACCGAAAAAGAAATAGTTGAGCGTTTAAATAACGTCTCGAAATGAGAGAAGTCGCAATGAGTGATGCAAATCGAACACAGATGATCGGATCCGATCCTAATCGAACAATGATGGCACCTTCGCCAAATTTTGATCCGAATAAAACGATGATGGGTTCAGTCGCAACCATCAATGCAACTGTGACCATTAAGCCAGTTCAGTGCCCAGTCTGTAAGACATTTAATCCAGTTGGCGTCATGTTCTGCGTTGACTGCGGTCTCATTTTCGACAGAGCTTTGCCTGGCGACGCATTTGGCGCTCCAGCAGTTCAATTACCAATGCTGGTTGAGCAAAGCGGGCGCGAGCATCCTCTTCGCCCTGGCCCAACCGTCATCGGTCGGGAAGGCGATATCTCATTGATGGATTCTCGAATCAGTCGTCGACATGCGCAAATCACTAATACTGATGGAGCACTTACTCTCGAAGACCTTGGATCTTCAAATGGAACGAGTGTGAACGGACGTTCACTCGCTGCGGGAGAAAAAGCTGCTCTAGCTGGTGGTGAAAAGATTTCCTTTGCCGGACTTGAAGTGGCGGTTTCGATGCCGGGTGCGGGCGGAGGAAACACAACTCAAGCATTTGGAGGCAACAAGACTGCGGCCATTTCGGCTGCACCACAGAAGCACGTTTCCCCAGCCACCCTTACTTGGAACGGAAAAGAGTTTCCCCTTAAGCTTGGCCTGAATACCTTTGGTCGGAAGACAGATAATGATGTGGCCATCGTCGATCCTTACATTAGCGGAAAGCACGGCACGATCGAAATTCTTGAAGACGGCATTTACGTCACCGATATTGGTTCGACGAACGGAATGAGCCTGAATGAATCGAGGCTCTCGCCTAACATGAGAACATTGATGGAAGAAGGCGACGTGATTCAAATCGGAGCGATCAGTCTCACCGTCAAGCGGGCAGTGGTAGCATGACGGAAATGGAGGACATCACAGCGGAATATGCGGTTTCAGACTTATTGCCTCAAGCTGAATTAAGAGCGCTTGCAAAATGTACAGTTGCGGCGAAAACTGACCTTGGTCGAATTCGCGAGAACAACGAGGACAAATTCGAGTTCTATATTCCGGATGATGAAGTCACCTTGGCGTCACGGGGTCAGGTGTTTGTTGTATGTGACGGGATGGGTGGGCACGCAGCGGGACAAATTGCATCCGAACTAGCATGCAAGACGTTCATTGACGTTTATCTCAATCATCCGTCTGCCGATATCCGAACGGCATTGACCGAGGCCCTTCAAGCCGCAAACCGATATGTATTTCTCGTTTCCCGTTCGGTTGCCGCGCGAAAGGGCATGGGTACCACGCTGACTGCGATGGTGCTTCTCCAAGACATGGCGTACGTTGTTCAAGTCGGCGACTCACGAGCCTATCGACTTCGCAACGAGGAACTCACCCAAATTACTGAAGATCATACGTACATGCACGAGATGATTCGGATGGGCGTCTTGACTCCGGAACAAGCGGCAGTTCACCCCCAAAAGCATGTTATTACCCGGGCGATTGGTATCGAAGAGCATGTAATTTGTGATGTCTATGAGTTCGAAATCAACGAAGGCGATACGTACTTCTTGTGCTCGGATGGAGTCTTGAACCACGTTGAAGACGACCAGATTCAATCTATTTTGGCTTCGAACGGTCCTGCGGCAGCGACATGGAAAATGGTTGGTGCGGCACTGCTCGGCGGCGGAAGCGACAACACGACCGCGATTGTTATCCGAGTCGATCAATTGCAGAAGTTTGACTAGTAGCAATTGCCACTAGGATCGCGTATCATAGATGCATGGCATCTTTGCGAGCATCGGAAGCACTTGTTGGGTTTGGATTTACTGCTCTTGAATCGGAAATCTACGCTTTCCTTCTCCAAGAGCACCCGGCAACCGGATACCGGGTTGCCCAAGCCATCGGGAAGCCAGCCGCAAATGTCTACAAGGGCCTCGAAGCCTTAGAAAGGAAAGCCGCAGTGCTCGTCGAAGGCACCAACAGCAAGGAGTATCGTCCCGTCGCCCCAGATCGTCTTTTTAGCCGCCTGGAGAAGGAGTTCCTGGGCAACAAGACTTCCGCCGTCAAGATGCTGTCAGCCCTTGGGAAGCCGGGTTCTTCGGGCAAGATGTTTACCCTATCGAGTCGAGATCAAGCCTTGGCTCAAGCTCGAGCGCTGCTTAGCGCAACAAAGGATGCCGCCCTCTTTATCGGTTCAGAAGGCTTTGCCAATGAACTGAAGTCCGACTTGAAGGACTGCTGGGTTATGTCATCAGTTGAAACGAATTGCGAACAGTTCATTGCGATTCCTGAGGACATGTTTGAAGTCCCAACCATCCAAGTTGTTATCGACGGCAAGTCGGCACTTTTTGCTAGCGGATCTGATGCGAATTTCCAAGGTTTTTGGTTTGAAGACCACCCGCTAGGAGCATCCATGCACCAGGCAGTTGTTTGCCAGATGGGGCTTTATCAAGTTGACCGAGCATTGGACGCAGATGCGGGCAAGAAGCAAATCACGAGAATAATCGAGAACTTGCCGTAGCGCTTCGCTACTTTTTCCAGCTATAGCCGACGAAATAGTGCATCATGTTCTCGCCAAAATTGGGCCGCTTTCGACCAGCATTGCTGGTGTGAATCCAGCGTGCACCAACAAGAAAACTACTTTTGGTACTTGTGGAAAACTCTGCGCCAACTCCACCGCCAATCATGAAGTCATTCGCTAACGGTAAGTCGGTGCTGCTATGTCGAAGCAACGAGAAACCAAGACCCCCGTCGCCAAAAAAGTTGATTCCCTTGCGCTTTGCCCCACGGTAACGGGCAGTTGCATAAATTGCAAACGTTTGATTAGTGATCGATGGGTGCTGGATGGTGGGTTTGCTCGTTCGCGTTTCGTTATAAATTCCTTCGATGATCAGCTCGCCGGGAATCTTGTGGCGAATCGTTAGTCGCGGATCGGTTTTGCCAAAGCCGAAACTGAAACTGTTCCCTATTCGGTTGTCAGCGCTTGCCAAAATGATCATGGCATTGGAATAGCCGCCCGACAAATAGTAATGGACGTCGGTATCGACCAGTTGTCCGAAACCAAGTGAAGCGAGGAAACAAGTGGCAGTCGCAACAACAAACTTAGGCACGCTTTTACGGTACCCGCGTCGGCGAACATTTGGCTAATGCTGGTAACGAATTCCGATGTACCACTGGAGGAGATTTTGGCCAGGATTTGGATTGGTCCTCCCTCCATTACTGGCATGTAAAACGCGGGATCCGATTAGAAAAGAGTCTCGATGTGATGTGCGGAACTCCATGCCGAATCCCACTGTCGGAGTCGTATTATTCGTCAGGCGCAAATCTTTTGAGTCATGGTCAGTAAATTGAACCCCAAATCCAATGTCGGCAAAGAAATTCATATCTGATCTGAACTGCCATCGATATCGGGCGGTTGCCAGGACTCCAAAACCTCTTGAATTAGTAGCCGGAAACTCTTGGGTCGGGTGACTGGTATTGGTTTCCACATAATATGCCTCCCAAATCAGCTCTCCTTCAATTTTTCGGAGCAGTCGCAATTTAGGGTCGCGCCTACCTACTGCAAGCGAGAATCCACCGCCACTACGAACGTCCGAGCTACCTAAAATAAGGAGAGAGTGGGAAACATTTGCGTAAGTGTAGTAGTGAAAATCGCTGTCGATCAGTTGCCCGAAAGCCGGTGATCCTATCAGGGTCAGTCCAGCACCCAGAAATAGCCTACGCATCTTACTTAAGGTACCCTTTAAGTGCCGCATGTTTTTAACCCGAGGCAACCCCGATGAAAAAATCGCTTCCTACTGTCGTCATCGTTGGTCGTCCCAACGTTGGTAAATCCACATTTTTTAACCGCCTAGTCGGTAAGCGAATTGCTGTTGTTGAAGACACGCCTGGCATCACACGAGACCGATTGTACGCCGAAGTCACCTGGAATCGAAATCGTTTTCAAGTTGTTGATACCGGCGGAATTGTCTTCCAAGATTCTGACCCAATGGAAGAGCAGATTAAGGTTCAAGCCGAAGTCGCGTTGGCAGAAGCCGACGTTGTAATTTTCCTTGCCGACGTCATGGTTGGTATTCATCCTGACGATCGAGACCTCGCAAACCACCTTCGAGGAATTACGAAACCAGTATTAGTCGTCGTCAATAAGGCCGATAACTATAACCGCGAAGACTACGCAAACGAATTTTACGCGCTCGGTCTTGGACATGTTTTTCCGGTTTCAAGCTTGCATGGAAGTGGCGTTGCTGAAGTCTTAGACGAAGTCATTACTCACATCCCAATTCTTCCTGATGATTTTGAAGAAAAAGAGGAGGTTCGACTTGCGATTGTTGGGCGACCTAATGTTGGCAAGAGCTCTTTGGTAAATGCGTTTACTGGTGAGCAAAGAATGATCGTTTCGAACATTGCGGGAACAACCCGAGATGCAATTGACACCGAGTTAGTTCACGAAGGCGAAACCTTTCGGTTGATCGATACCGCGGGTATCAGGCGTCGAGGAAAGATTCAGGGTTCAGTTGAGTACTACATGGTGAACCGAGCCGAAAAGGCGATCGGGCGGTCTGTATGTGCCATGGTCGTTGTCGATGGCTCTGAAGGATTGACTGACGGCGACAAGCGGGTCATGAAACTTGCTCATGATGCCGGTAAAGCATGCGTCATTGCGGTCAACAAATGGGACACCAAGGAGCCACCAGACGGTCACCCACGAAAGAACACTCAAATCAAAAAGGACTTCGTCAAAATTATTCGGAATGAGATTCCCGAACTGGCCTATGCACCCGTGGTCTTTACGTCCGCCATCGAAAGCGCAGGACTTGAGCCAGCCCTGGATATGGTCCTTAGCGCCCTCGAGAGCTACAACTTCCGAATCTCCACTGGTCAATTGAATCGTCTCATCCAAGATGCGATCTTCGACAAACCACACGTTACGCATGGTCGCCAATTTAAGGTGTACTACGCGACCCAGGTTTCAACTGCGCCGCCAACATTCGTTTTGTTCTGTAACAACCCTGATTTGATGCACTTCAGCTACCAGCGGTACTTGCTGAACAAGATCCGTGGCCTCTTCCCGCTCCAAGGAACCCCTATCCGGCTATTCGCTCGAAGTAGCCACGATAAGGCCGAAGACGATAAGAAGAAGGGCTAGTTCGGAGTCTGGACAAGATGTGGCTGGGTCATTGTGTTTTAGGCATGGACTTTTGGGTTTAAGAAAACACAATGTGCATGACCCTCTATTGCTGCGGAACCGCTTCTTTAAACCGGTTCATCATTTCCTGAACGTCCATGCTGTTGCCCGTCATGCGGCGAGTCCAAATCCAAAAGACAATCAAGAATAGATTCAAAATCAGTGGAATGAGTGCCCAAACTCTGCCTTTTCGATAAGCCATTATCGACAAAATGAGCCCGCCCAGACCAAGCGTAATGTGTGCCCCAAACGATGGCAAGCAACACAAAATGATTGAGGCCCCAAAGCAAGCCCAAGCACCACTTAGCTCATATTTTGCCGTGCTCAAAATCTGCGGAGTATAAGTCTTAAAAGTCTGGTTGTCGAGCCATGTCAAACCCGAAATAGTGGACGCCGCAACTCGCATCTGCGAGTCTTCGGGCTGCAATAATGTCGTCGGTACAACCCGCCCTTCCGCGATCCATTGATTGATTCCGTCGAGCTCGACCGGACCATAAACTTGACCATCAACCGCGTGGATATAGTAGCGCACTACCCTCTATGTTACTTCGGTAGAGCATAATCTCTCCATGGTCGTCGGTGTTGGAATTGATATCGTTGAGGTGGGAAGAATTGAGAATGCCCTCAAGAACAACCGATTTATCCGCCGAATTCTGACTGAACGCGAAGAGGTTTACTGCACAACACCGATGAAAGTTGCTGGTCGATGGGCGGCCAAAGAAGCGGTTATCAAGGCCGTTGGAGTTCCTCTCTTGATGAAGAATATCGAGATTTGGAATGACCAACTTGGGCAACCCCACGTCACCATCCTTGACCCGAACTATGACGGCAAGCGATTGAAGATCTTCATCTCGATCACCCATGAGAAGACTCACGCTGCCGCGGTTGCAGTCGTCGAGCGAAGTGTGCTCCAGATTCCGATGGCTTAATCAGTCCCCTTCCCCTTTTCGCGCCAATTAGATAATTCAATCAAGAATCCGGGGTAAAGCTAAAGGGGGAAGGGTAAGGGATGGGGGTTCATTTCGCCTTATAATAGGTATATCATGCTGGGTTTATGCGCTTTTGTGGTTGGGACGTTTTGGCAAAATTCGAAATGGGTGCCAACTGCCGCCGACTTGAACAAGCTTGTCACACTCTACCAGGCGTTGCATTTGCCCGTTCCGCCCGCAAACGCTCCACTCGCGGATCGTGGTTATCGTCACGAGGGTCCTCGTTTATCTTTAGTAGACTGTGGCTACGCAGTTCCTGGCAAGAATAAACACGGCTGGTACACGATATTTCTCGGCATTGAGCCCGACGAAGATCCAAACCCAGCCAAGCCGGTAACTCCCGATGCGAAGCACTTTGCCTCCCTCGAGTACGAACTACGCGACTATGATCGCTTTTCTCAAGCCGATGCGGGGTTAGCGATTGCTGTAATTGAGCGACTCCGTGGCCACAACGACTTTGCACTAGCTATTTACCGAAAGTGGGCGGTAAACCTGACCATCCTGAATATGGGCCTCGCAAGAGCGAGCCAGGCGATCCAAGGCAAACGTTGGCAGAGTTAGCTCTTTTACATTGGTTCAATATGTGCCTCTATCCCGATTCTGATAGATCGGTGATCGCTGTTGAGCTAAAGAATCTCGTGAAGAAGTTTCCGAGTCTCGATGATAATGGCGATTATCGTTTTCTGGAAACGAGGAAAAGGAACAAAATTCCTGGCGAGAAGACTATCAAGGTAGCAGGACCGGTTACTGAAACCGTAGCGCTCCTAGAGTTGACTATAAACAATCGATATAAGGGAACCGACAAGGTCGAACAGCTTATCGACTCTCTTTGCGATGGAGTTGCAATTGGACATGAACTGGAGAGTCGTGGGATTTACTTTACGGAACATGACTTTGACACAATTCAAGCTCTCGCTTCGATTGGCTACAAAGCAATACCTCAACTTATGGCTCATTTCAATGATCAACGATTGATACGATCAGACAAATCGGGCAGTTATCAGATGAGTGGTCCTCGAATTCCCGAATCGGCTTGCCCAATTAGCACTGTTGGAACGGTATGCGCCAACCTTGTCGCCCAGTTTTCCGGTGGAATAGGATGGTTTGGCGGCAGTTCAGGACAAAAGTCTTCTCTAAAGGAGTGGTGGGCAGAAGCATCCAAGAAATCTGATGTTGACAACTGCTGGACTAGCCTAACCGCTAAAACTGATTTCCCTTCCGAAGGTCCAATGTGGTTTGCTCAGGCTCATCATCCCGAGATGCTTCTCAAGGCCCTCGACGTTGTCTTGGCTCGAAAGGACAAGACCCAGATTTACGGCTTTTTGGGTGCTCTTGTGCGGTCAAATTTGGATCGGAAGGTAGTTATCGATGCCTTAGTTAATGCAAGTAAAAGTTCCATTTCCGACCAAGCCCACGCAGGAGTTGTTTACCTTAAAAAGGTTTCACCGTCGGAAAACGATGCGGCACTCATTCGGATATTGAGGGATTTGCCCAAATCGAGTCTGCAAAAGGCATGGCTGTCTCGCGAGGCGAGCTACGGGAAGTCGGTTGCCGAAAGTGATTCACCAGAAGTTTGGACTGCCTACCTCGAGGCAACCAAGCGTGCCGACCTGGACTTGCGGCTAGAGATGATCCAAAATGCCGCGTATGCCGAGTTTACGCCCACGACAACAAAGCTATTCCTCAAGTATCTCACGGCATTCTTCGATGACAAGGCTCAGGCAACCGAACCAAAAGAATTGATGAACCGCCAACACTTTGGTTTGCCGAGCCTACGGGTCCAATACTTGGCGCTGATCCTTGCATCTTACCAAGTTGATGTTAAACCAATTCCGAAGAAATCTGCAAGTGCAGGTGAGTGGACCACCTTCCGGAAAGCAGTCGAGGCCAAGCTAGCGAAGGAAAAAAACTAACCCGCGCTCAGCGTCAGCACCGCCACCTGCGGCGGACACAGGAACCGAGACGGCGGACCCGTCGTCCCCACTCCCCGCGTCACAAACAGTGGCGTCGGAGCATCGGGATAAAACCCATCCCGATACTTGTCGCCATTGGTCGAGGTCATTGGCGTCAACCCAAATGGAAACTTGAACTGCCCACCGTGGGAGTGCCCGCTGAGCTGAAGCATCGCTTTGCCTGAAGGCAACAATCCGACCAAGTCGGGCTCGTGCCACAAGGCAATGATCGGATCATTGGTTACCGACGAAAACGC
>JAYUOQ010000193.1:0-11833 GCA_043760685.1 Armatimonadota bacterium
TCTTGGGTATCGCAGACAATGTTCCAGCAATCGCATAGCGGTTCCGCAATGACCATCATTTGATCGATCAGGTTTTTCTTGGCTGCGGATATCTGGTCATCGCCAGATTCTTCTTGGATAAATTGTCGAATTGGCTCTAGTAGGCGAAATCGAAGCGGAATAACGTCATCATCGAGCCAAATTAGGGCCGAGTCGAGCAAGCGTTCCAGCACTTCATCTACTTCAGAGCCCACCATTCGTCGAGCAATGGCTCGAGTCACTCCACCCGGGAAAAAGGAAATATTCAGGAGAGTAGTGGCATCTTCTACCGAAAGAGATGAAATTGTGAGTCGTAGCATCCGATTCAAGTCTCGATGTCTCTCTTCTAAGTCCGGAAGTTCAGCGCGTAACAGAGTCGTTGACTCAATCAATTCTTCGATCAACTCTTGAGGTTCAAGGAGCCGCAACCGAGCGGCGGCAAGACGCAAAGTAAGAGGAATACCGCCACACATTTCGGCAATTTCTCCATAAAGCTTGACCTGATGTGCGTCAGCTCGCTTCGATCCCGTTAACTCAGCGAGCATCGGTGTGGCCTCTTTACCCTTTTCAAGTGGAGTTACTCTGACCACGTGCTCACCGGCTACCTTCATTGGTTTGCGTGAAGTCACGACCAATCGTAAATCTGATACCGAAGACAGCAACGAAGCAACAAACCGACCAGGGTCCGAAATATGCTCTAGGTTATCGAGCACAAGAACGCACGCCTTATCTTGCAAGAGGCGCTTGATGGAGGTTAGTGGCTCTGGATCGTTATTCCCCGGCATGAGGATTTGAAGCAGGTGAGCAGGGGGCGAATCATCCGACGGACATTCGACAAAACTAACAAATCCCTGATAGACCTCAATACCCTTCAATGCTTCGATCGCTAGCCTCGTCTTTCCAATTCCGCCAGTACCAATCAAACTTATGAGCCTTGTCTCAGGGTGATTCCGGATCATTTCTCTGAGTTCAGTAATTAAATGTTGGCGACCAAAAAACTGGTCAATAGGATGAGGAGGCTGAGGCAGTTCAAAAGTATCAAAGGTGGTAATTTCTGTTGAAATTTGAATGGTCTGCGGCTCGGATTCTAGAGGTGATTCTGCTTTTTTGAATCGACGATATTCTCCCAACGCATCGGACAAACTGCCCCGTGCATTGTGGGCCTTCATGGTCAAGTCCCTTATCTCTTCATTCAATGGTGAAATAGGCGTGCAAGCTTGCAATACTTGCAAAGCTTTGTCTGGTTCATCATGGTCAATCAGTTCTGATGCTATGCCGATCGCGGCTCGAATTCGTAATTGATCGACTTCGTCACGCTTTGCCGTGACCCACGCATCATCCCATCCAGGCAAAAAAGGTTCGGTAAATAAGCCAATCAGTTCTTCTGTAGATAAAGAACTTGGTCTTGACAAGCGCTCGAGATCATTTTCTACCAAAGACCTATCTAAAGAAATGAAATCAATTGTCGTTTCAATCAGGTCGTCGTTCTCACCGAGTCCTCTTCGCAAACGGCTCAATTCTTGACGCAATCGAAGGCGAGTCGAGTCAATAAAGTCTTCGGGCCAAAGCAGGTCTGCAACATCGTCTCGCCGCATCTTTCCGGTTCGAGACAAACCAAGAAGAACTAAAAGCTTTGCCGCGCGCTTGGTTTCAAATGCAGCATAGCTTTCTTGATCTGAGTGAAGACCGACCGACCCAAACAAAGAAAGTCTCCAGGTTGGCTTCACGCTGAGATTTTAGCATGTTGCAACCTAGCATTGGGCACCTTGAAGCATCGTAGTAGAAACGAAACGCATCATTTTTGACCACAAATCTAGCATGTCTTTTTGCTCTTCTGCGTTTGCATATTGGCCAACTAGCTCGAGGAAAGCTACTTCGACATAAGCGTAAATTTCTGGAGTTGCTCCATAGCTGATGTGCCGCTGACCGAGCGATGTAAGAATGTGAACGGCTTTATCTGTCCGATCAAGAGTATCTAACAAGGTCGCCAGTGTATCCACCAACTTGTCTTGTTGCGATTGCATGTCCGGCTTAAAATGCGGTCGGACCTCGGGATACTTTTCAAATAAGCCTGAGTAAAACTCCTTCGAAAGGTCTTCGCTTACGGGGATTAGTTTAAAGAAGGATAACCGGAGGCGGTTGATTTCTTCTTTCGTTAAATTTAGATTCGACATAGCTTGATTCCATAGAGTGATTTTTTATGGAAAGCAACTTCAAAAATTTGTTGCTTCCACTTCAATACCTTTACTAGTTTCCAGACATGCCGTTACAGTGCAAAGATCCAGGCGTTACAAATCCGTTACAAGTGATTGAGATTTGTAGTTCAGCCTTTTGGCGGGATCCTTGCGATGACCGTTCCCCCTTTGCCAGTGGGCAAAGTTATGCTCTGAATCGTCCAGAAGTCGGTCATATTGTCTCCGTCAATTACGGTGCAGCTATAGTCACCCCAAGACACTCCGTCAGTGGCTCCTTTGCCTTCTCCAAGAGTCATGATTTCCCGAGTAAATCCCTTCGGATCAGTGGATCGATGAAGCACACATCGCGGGCTAATGAACATATTTGGTCCAGTTTCTTGAAACCCAATCAAGACATCCCAATTTTTGTTAACCGCCAGTGTGGTTTGAATGTAGCTGTTGGTAGGGCTCGAAATGATTCCAGATTGAACCGTAGTGCCGTCCAGTTTGAATTGATGCCACTGGATTCCGGCTCGTCCATCAAGATTGACGGCATGAGAAAACCAAATATGACGTCCCTGGACTACCAAGTTCTTAGGATTTCTGTCTCCAGAAGCTGTTTTGATGTCGGTGCCTTTCTGGGGTGATTGAGGTGGGGACCCAAACGATTTGAATTGGTGAGGAGCCCGAACAACTGAGGAAACTTCTGGTGTTCCGTCACCACTATCAGACACGCAAGTTATGATAATGTCCTTTGCCGTGAGTTTAACAAAATACAAATCGTCAATTGCATCCTGCGTGTTAACTGGGTGCCCCAGACTGCCTGAGAAGTGGTAAACGGAAGCTGGCTTTCCCGACTTTGCTTCTGCCATTTTCATGACAAACGTCTGTTCTGGCCCACCGGGAAAAGAGTAGCCAATCCACTTCCGACTATGTCCTATTCCGCCGCCATCAACGCCTTGGGGAGCCGGAACTGGATAAGTGTTCCATGCTTTTGTTGGATTATTAGTTTCGGAAATGGAGATGTTGACGGGCTTTAGTTTTTCATTGTCCCATGGATTCCAGAGATCAAAACAGAAGACCTTATTGTGTACATCGAAGAACATCTTTGGATCAATGCCATTGTTGAATTCTGACTGTGGAACTCCCTGGAGATAGTTTCCTTTCTTGTCGTAAATGACAATTCCACTGTTGGTCCCGTGAAGGACATATCCACCACCAACCGCAATCTGGGGGTCTACCTGCCGGTTGCCATCCATTGATCCGTTGAAGGTGAGAATTCCATTGATGGTTTGCGGATTTCCGCCTTGCTTTCGTTCTTTGGCCTTCCCATTCTTGTTAAATGTCTCATTTCGTATTGGGTTGATCACTTCAGTTCTTACCGGCTTTACCTTTTGCTGATCCTGACTATTTGTTGTAAACGCAGATAGGTAGATCGGAGCAAAGCAGACGACAATTTTTGATATTCCGGAAATGTTCATAGAGACCAGTAAGTTGATTTTGAGTATATCGGAATATTCCCGTTTTCACAGGTCATTTCCAGGTTCGCAAGATGAGCAGAGTGCCAGTGGCAACAAGGAGCACAGAGCCGCCAATAAAGAGAACCCATACCATCGGACCGCCAACCGCTTGCCAATCAGAATTGAATCCGGCATAAAGCATGGAAATGGTCAAAAGTCCACCTGAGACCAGTAGGAACCAGCCTGAGCGGGTGCTTCGGTTCACAATTCTTTCTTCGCGATCCCTTTGATCAGCAGCCATAGCCCACATCCAACGAATAGCAAGCTGCCGCCAAAGTAAAGCACCCAAATCATCGGTCCGCCCGAAACGCGAGTTCCGCTTTGACGAATGACCTCGATTCCCCAGTATCCCAGCCCTCCGCCGGCGAGGATGAGAGACACGCACGGCACCATTCCAAAGTGTTTCATGTCTTTTTCTTGCTCGGCTGCGCAGTTTTTTTCAATGGGACATTAACTTCATAGGTGGAAGTGACCATCCCAACAAACATCGTGCTATCGGACTCTGGCTCTGTTGCCCCCTTGTCCACTGACTTCTTATGAACCTTGCCTGGTCGCTTCTCGGCGACGATGTTCGGCCAACCAATTTCCGGAGTATTGCTCGATTCCTCGTCAACAAAATGTTCAGCTAGAGAAGGAGCGACAAGCCCTACCGACACATATTGAGGGCTAGGTGTCGTTGCCGGGCTTGAAGTTGGTATGCTTGCGCCCGAAAGCGATCGACTATTTTCCGAACATCCGGCGACCGTGGCCGCAACTGCCCCCGCGAGTACTAACCGAGGAATCCAGCCATCACGAGTAAGGATTCCCTTTTTGGGATTGACGGTGATTCTTGTGCAGGTTTTGACTTTTGACGCAAGCAAAGTCTCAGCTTCCGATGCGCCCATCGCGGAAATGTTGTTGACGAAGCATCCACATTCGGTGCAAAACCGTTTGCGCTCGTCGCCCTCCATCGTATCCCAGTCTCCGGGACACGGTTTCGCAATCTCGATTTGACGAAGGTGATTCAGATTTGATGGGTCCATTTTGATCCAAACTGTCCGTTCCCTCATTGTAAGCCACTTGCTGCCAGAGTGAACAGATGTTTTCTCGGTGACGGGCAAGAACCTAAGGGGCGAATCCGATGAACTTACAGACCTAAGTCGGTAAGTCCGGGGTGATCGGCGGGGCGTGGCCCTTGCGCCCATCGAAATTTCCGATCTTCTTCACGAATCGGAAGGTCATTAATGCTCGCCTCCCTCCGCCTCATTCGTCCATGCTCATCAAACTCCCAAAGTTCATTTCCGTGTGATCGAAACCAATTCCCATTTTCATCGTGCCATTCATAGGCAAACCGAACCGCCATTCGGTTCTCCCTGAATCCCCAGATTTCTTTAATCAGTCGATACTCGCGTTCACGTTCCCACTTCTGAGTTAAGAACTCCACGATGGCTGGTCGCCCGGTCAAGAAGTCAGCTCGATTTCTCCAACGACTATCGGGAGTATACGCAAGTGAAACCCGCTCCGGATCTCGGCTATTCCAAGCGTCTTCTGCCATTCGGACTTTTTGAATTGCGGTATCAATTGTAAAGGGAGGCAGCGGATGACGAGGGGCTTCTTGTTCATTCATGAGGTTTTCTTTGCTTGATGTCGTTCCCTAAATGATCTCGCTTTCTCAACGTTGCCGCACATGGTCATGCTGCACCAACGTCGAGTACGACTTTTTGTTGTGTCCAGATACCAAAGGACACATTGTGGATTCGCGCACTTTCGAACTTTCGAAAATGCTGGGGAAGTAATGAGTTCAAGTCCAGATCTTAATATTACGCAAATCTCAGGGGCGATCTTTTCAGACTCATTAGATTGATAATTCAAAACAAATTGATCTCCTTCTCTTGCAATTGATGGAGGACCTAACCTTTCAAACCAACCATTGACTACATCTATTACTGAAGGTCCTGAACTTCCTTCATCGTTGGCAAGCAAGAATCTTCGAAAGTCTTCACGCATTTCGCGCGCGAGAGCCGAGATTTGGATGCCCTCGCGATCTCCTAACTTGCGAAGGCTAGGGCGGTTTTTAATATCCAGCCGACCGAGCAAGTTGAGATAGGATCCACCATCACCAATTAACTCAAATTCCTCTCCACCGTGAACTGGGAGAGTATTAATGAAATCAAGAAACGGGTGGTTACCAAGGAGCAGGAAGTCCATTTTTGAAATTCTCGAACAGAGAACAAAACCATCATACCATGTATTAATGGTTTCTACATTTGACCGCCCAGATGAGTGGATTTTCATGAGATCAAAAAATTTCACTTAAATGTCAATTGCCTATTGACATTTAGGTGAAAATTATGAAATAACCATCAATAGTCAATTAGATGGTTACAAAAAAACCAAAATGATTCAGGAATACAAATGGCACGTTTCACACAAATCAACCCTACTTCATCAACAGGCAAAGCAAACGAACTTCTTTCGGCGGTCAAGGCTAACATGGGAATGGTCCCAAATATGACCCGGGGCATGGCGAATTCGCCAGCAGTACTCGGGGGGTATCTTGGACTAGCTGGCGAATTGGCTGGCGGCAGCTTGGAAGGGCAACTTCGAGAAAAGCTCGCTCTTGTCGTTGCCGAGTCTAACGGCTGCGACTACTGCCTGTCCGCCCACACTGCTATCGGCGGAATGGTGAAAATTTCCTCAGAGGAAATTCTTCTCAGCCGACAAGGACTCTCTTCAGATCCGAAAACGCAGGCGGCACTAGAATTTGCAAAAGCAGTCCTAGCATCGAAAGGGCATGTAGATGACCTCGATATTATTGCTATCCAAAATGCCGGGTTCTCCGAAGGAGAAATTGGTGAGATCGTTGCTCACGTTGCCCTTAACGTCTTTACCAACTACTTTAACTCAGTCTCACAAACAGATATTGACTTTCCTCTCGCAGCAAAACTCTAAATTGTCACGCAACACCAATAACCGGGAGCATCGCTATACAGTCGGCGGTGCTCCCGATTTGACGTCAAATAGTTGGGTCCTTAAAAAGCCTGGAACTGCCGGCAACCTTGCTTGGTTAACGTTTTCAACGTGTAGTTATGAAGCAAGTAACCGTCGCAATCTTATTAACCACTCTTCCTGTCCTAGCAAATTCGCAAGTTATTGACCGAGTCTACAACCGGGATACCCATGCCAACTTCAAGATCAAGAAAGTCGAAACAAATTCGATCATCAAGGGGCCGATGGTAAAGCAGGAAAGCGTCTTTACCTTTGACAATCCGTCTAAGGACTTGACCGAAGCATCTTTTTGGTTCTCGTTGCCGGCCCCAGGAGTCTTAAGCGGATTTGCCTATTGGTACAAAAATGAATTTGTACCCGGTGTTCTGATGGACAAGCAGAAAGCTTGGTTCATTTACACTGCCATTACGAGCCGAAATGAGGACCCGGGCATCATGGTTCAGACTTCGCCATCCAGCTATCATGCCCAAATTTTCCCCTTGGCAGTTGGCTACGACCTTCGAGTTCAATTAACGACGCTCGGATTCTTACAGTCAGACGAAAAAGGCCTTTTGTTACCGGAGCCTGTTGTAACCCAGATTTCTCAAGGGAACAATGTTCCCCAAGTTAGTAACGTTAAGCAAATTCAACCGGAGGTTCGAAAAGTTGTCGAGGTGAATGGAGTCAAACGGACCGTAATTGCCGACCCGTTGACTGACGAAACGACTATGCAATATTACGCACAGAAGCATAAAGATGGACACACGTATGTTGTCGGAATGATTCACACCTTGCATCCCGAAGATCCATTCCAGATCAAGGGACTCACCAACGTCTTTTGGGCAAGACCGGAAAACGGCCCCCAAGATGGATCGGTTAAGTTGTTTATGGGTCGGCGCGACGGTGCAGGAAAAATCCAGGTTGTTTCGGACTCGGAACTAAAGACTGAAATCTTGAAAGGCACTATTCACGCGAATGAGAAAGGAACTGACACCGCAAAGCTTTGGGCGCACCAGAAGCTCAATCAAACCAATTGGCGACATAGCAAAGATGTCTTGAACTTCAGCATGAAGTACCAAATCCCGTCAGCGCAAACTGCCTTGCTTGCTGTACCTACTGAGCAAATGAAACTGTTCCGACAGAAAGCGGCTGAGTATGAACGACAACAAAAGGCTGAGGCTCGAAGACAACGCGAATGGCAAAAGAACCGCGAAATGAATTGGAGAGATTCTTCGGGTGGGGATCCAGAGATTCGGGTGCAAATGCCAGAAGCAGTTAAAGTTGTGGCAACCTTACCTGGCGGGCGAGAATTCGAACTCAAAAAGGATCGCCAAGGTTTCTGGGGCGGCAACTTCGATATTCCTGCCGAAGCACCTGAAGGCGACTACACCGTAACCCTCACGGCAACTCGACAAGACGGCACAACATTTGAAAAAACGCTTCAATACAAGGTCGACCGCACCGCACCAACCGGAGAAATCACCACGAAAAATGGCTTCTATTCGCTGAAGCCAAGCGAGACCCTTGCCCGAGCCGTAGCGATTTTTGGTAGCGGACAGGAAGTGAATATGGTTCCAAGTGAAGATGGAACCTTCGAAGTTCCTGTGGCAAAAGGGCGACTGGTAAAGATCATGCTGATTGACAACGCTCATAACGTGCGTGAAATCAAATGGTCTCAGTAGTCCTTGCGATGTTAATGGGAGCCGATTCGGCTCTCATTAAACCGGAAAAGGTCTACTCGAGCAACGATTTTCCGATTGAGCGAATATCGGGGTTGACCTTAACTGGAACCAAATGGGTGGTCGGCGGAATTCGCGGACTGTATAGCGGCACGCCGGGATCACGATGGGTTCACGTAAGTGACCAAGCCATTCGCCAAGTGGCTCAGGTACATGGAATGACGTGGGCATTGTATGGAAATGGTGCGGTCGACAAACTTGACGTCGCCAAAGATCAATTGTATTCAGATATCTTTCACGGGGCAGTGAAACGTCCATGGGTTGGATCAATGTCGGTCAACAAAAGCCAACTATTATTCGGTGGTTCGGGGGGCTGGTTCGAAAAAGTCGGGGACAAGTCATTGGCCGAGCAGTATCCAACGGAGCTGGAAAAACGAAATGTAACTGCAATGGCGGTTGTTGGTAAGGAAAAGCTGGTAGGGACTCAAGATGGATTATTCTTGTTTGGCTCGGGAAAGCAAAAGCGATTTGGTTTTGGCGACGGCTTGGCGGATGTGTGGGTTACTTCGATGGCTAGCCTGGGGGACTCGGTGTTTATTGGTACCTACACTGGCGGATGTTACGCGTACTCAAACGGTTCGATGAAAAAACTCGTTGGACCATCCTCGAAGATTCGTTGCTTGTCGGTTTGGCGGGGACGGTTAGTTTTGGGCGGCTTGGATGGAAGCTGGATCGCGGAATCCACAACGTGGAGACAATTGACTCGTGGCGAGACAACCTTTATCACAGCATTAAACGGAAAACTTTTTGTCGGTACCCCTGAATCAGTTAGCCAGTTCAACTAGCAATTGGTAGACTTCGGCGATGTCGAAGCCAATCCCGCTCGCCTATACCTTCGGTAACCACATGCATTGGGTGGATATGCAGTGGCTTTGGGGATACGACGTTCTTCCTGGCTCGATTGACGACATGTTGGCGTATTGTCGGGCGACGGGCGTAAAGGGGAACATCAACTTTGATGGCATTGGCTACGAGAAATTGGCATCCGAGTCACCTGAGCACATCGCCAAGCTTCGCGCGGCAATCGCGGAAGGAATCATCGAAATTGTTGGTGGTTCATATGGGCAGCCGTACGGCTTGTTTCATGGCGGAGAGTCGAACATTCGACAACGGGTTTACGGAGTGAGAACTGCGATGCGGGTATTGGGCAGTAGACCAAAAACGTTTTGGGAGGAAGAATTCGACGCCTACCCACAGCTGCCTCAGATGTTAGCGGGATGCGGTTTCACCGGTGCGTCTTTGTACTTCCAATGGACATGGCATACGCCCGAAGTGCCGATGGAAGAAGCTCCCGTGGTTCTGTGGGAAGGGATCGATGGTACCCAGATTCCAACCGCGACTCGCAACCGAATGAATTTGCACCAGTGGCCCGAGGACTTCCAGATTTTGTTAGATGATCTTGCGGCAAGCCCACCATCAGCAGACGATGGAATTCCGCCCCTGGTTTTGCAATGGCTCGAACTCATGCCAACTCAAGACTGGATGTGCCGATCTGAACTCATGATTCCGATGCTTACCAAGCTAAAAGAGGACCCACGATTTGAAATTTTGGCGGTGACTCTGGGCGAATATTTGGCAAAGTGGGAAGGCAAAGACTTGCCGGTCCGCAAATACCAGCCGGACGACTTCTGGCATGGAATGACACTCGGCAAGAATGGTGACAACCATCCGAAGCGCTCTGCGGAATTGGAACATCGGATCCTGGAAGCCGAGACGGCTTCGGCAATTTTGGGACTGTTTGGGCGTCCGTACGAACCCTGGGATGTTTACCCAACCTGGGAACTAGAGGAGTGCTGGCGAAATCTCCTTGCTGCTCAGCATCACGATAATCATGAATGTGAAGGGTTATGTGGTCACGTAGCCGAGGCGCAATTCGCTTTCATCAATACCTTACTACTAAGAAGTAACCCTGTTTCAAGAATCGCAAAGAGATTGCCCGAGGATGGTGCGGCTACTGGTATGTTTTTCAATCGCCTCGGCTGGAACGTGGGTGTCGGTGGTATTGAAGTGCCAGCGATGGGCTACAGTTTGAAGAAGACTGGTTTGCCCGAACTAAGTTGGGAAATTGAAGGAAATCTTGCCAAGTTCCGCTCAGACGACTTATCAGTGACTTTCAACCTAGACAATTTGGTCATTGAAGAATTGGTCACGCGGAATGTTTCACTTGTTGGGTTCCCAGTTAAGTTCGAGTGCATGGTTAATGGTGAACTAGTCCAGAGTTCGGCAATTACTTGCTCATCTGTTCCTGAATCTCCAACAATTTCTGGAAATCGGTTGTCAATGAAACTTGCCGACGTTCCCATTCACTTGATACTTATCGCTAATGTTGAATTGGAATCTCTTGAGTTTGATATTCTTACTAAGGACTTTTACAATCGTTCATCGTTGGGTCCTGGCTATAAGGGAGCAATTTCTTTGTTGTGGGATTTTGTTCCACCTGGCGCCACGATCTACTCTGATGGCCCCTATTCCGTTTCAAAAGTTATGAATGGTTCTGTTGGGAAGCGAAAGTACCCTGAAGGGGATTGGATGACTAGCCCACAATGGTTTGAAGATGTGCGTGGTGCGATCACTTCCCGATCTTTCGTAAATGTTGTCCAATCAAATGGAACTGGAGCATTAATCACCCATTCAGGTAACCAACAGTGGTTCGTAACTGAGTCTGGACTGAAAACGATTATTCAATCAATTGACCCCTGGGATGGAGAAATTCGTGACCACTTTACGCGAACATCTTTCGGACTCAACTTTCACAAAGGACTTTCGAACGCAGAATGCGTTAAAAAGGGAGCGTTGCTGTTAGGACACTCAGCGCAAGCTCTAGTACGGAAAAGTTGGCCGCTTGATTCGAAACAACTGCGATCTCCATCAACCACCGTAACTGAATTCTTGCCGACGAACTTCTCCGCAGTGACCGTCCATTCCTCAAATGTTATTGCGTCGGCTTTCTACCGTGAGCAAGAATCGTTCTGCATACGCGGATTTGCTGCTTACGGCGGCGAAGGGATGGGGCATCCGTACGTTCTTCGCCTCGTCGAATATGACGGAATTGCTGGCAATGTCGAAGTGACTCTGCCTGGCCCGATCGCCAAAGCTTTTAAGACGAACTTAATGGGCGAAATCGTCCAAGAACTAACCGTCCGTCCGGACAACAACTCGCACCTAACAACCGAAACAGACAAATTGGAACCGTTTGGAATCGAGGCGGTCCGCGTCACCGTCTCAATGCGGGCGAATGAAATCGCAACAATATATCTCGACATCATTCCAGGACGCAAACAGTTCCGAGACCTCGACGCGAATCGCGAGATCTGGGCGACTGTCCACAGGGTAGAAGACTAAACGCCAACCAAAGACGCTTCGCGAATCGCGTTCAGCATCGCTTCATGCTCTTCAGCCGTATGCATCGGGAAGT
>JAYUOQ010000194.1:0-1737 GCA_043760685.1 Armatimonadota bacterium
AATACACCAGGCAGAAACTGAATGAGCAGTTGGATTTGCGTAACGACTTATTGAGAACCCGTTCTTAATCCATTCACGAGAGTTAGTATTGTTGGTTGCCATTCCCTGGGCAAACTCGGTTTCG
Organism: Armatimonadota bacterium; assembly: GCA_043760685.1. Lineage (GTDB taxonomy): Bacteria > Armatimonadota > Fimbriimonadia > Fimbriimonadales > Fimbriimonadaceae > Fimbriimonas. The sequence continues at coordinate 125 of JAYUOQ010000194.1, forward strand.
CTTTTCTTCACAAGATCAACCGCGTTTGCCCCATTTACGGGCAAACCGATGCTCGTGACGTCGAGTTCACATGAATTTGAACTTGACTTGAACTTCGCCTGGGTATAAGTCTCGTCGCCAGTAGTAGCCTTTGATTCCACCCAGTCGGATGTAGGCGGAAAAAATGAGAAGCTTTTGACAATTCTACTTTCGGAAAATTTTGGCTCGTCTCCTTTAACCTTTTTGGCATCGGCGACTGCTTTTGTTAGAGCGGACTGATTGGAATCTTGATCAGTTTGCTTGTCAGCGAACGGCGAATTTGAAACCGGAGTTCCTTTGTTGCCACAACCAACGAGCAGTAGTCCGGCAACCAAACCTATTTGAATCCGACTAGCATTTAATCCTTGAAACACAGTTGAATGTTACTCCACATGAATCTTGGGTTCAAAGGTAACATCCTTCAACCATTAAACTCATATCCGCGGTTTCAATCTTGGTTTTTTCTAGCCTCGCAATGGCTATTGACGAAACTTCTGATGCAAAGAAAGCTATTGAATTGCGGTTTGCCCAGATCAGCAAGGCATTTTCCGAAAAGAACATCAAGTCAGTAGAGGCTATTTTTACGGATGACTTTAAGGCTAAATCTTCAGGAAAGCCAGCATCTTCCCGGTCTGACTTTTTCAAGGAATTTGAAAGTCAAATGAAGCTGATGAGCAGTGTGAAATGGTCCAGAAAAATCAAAAAATTTACTCTGGAAAAAGGAGTTGCTCATATCCTAATTGAATCTGAAATGATGTCAAAAGTGGATAGCGAGAACGGAAAACCTCAAGATTTTCGAATTGTCAGTAAGACAAAGAATGAATGGGTTAAAGGCAGGCAGGGTTGGCAAATTCGGTACTCCGAATCGATCGAGTCAAAGATGTGGCTGGATGGAAAAGAGCTGAATTCAGGCGGATAATTACTCGCTATCTTCATTTATAATGTTTGGATCAGGTGATTGTGATCTAATGCCGTTTGATGGAATGCGCACTGCTTCCTGCCACGCGCTCCAAGGCTTGAGAGTCGCTATGTCGGCTTTATCATTGCAGACTGCAGCCAACCTTTCTAACCAAGCTGATTCCGGGTGGTTTGCCTTCATCGCTAATTTGATGTTTGGCGAGAAATCCCAATTTTGAGCACGGAAGTGGTTAATCATGTTCGTCCTCAATCGGTAGAGGCCCACACCTTGCTCTTCCTTCTTTCCATTCGCAAATCGACAAAAGTCGACTCGTACTAGAATTCTTTGGTTATGGCTAAACCCGTATCGTTTGGCTTGGTCTATGAGGTTCTGAGCCTCGTCGGGTTTTCCATTTTCGAAAAGAAATAGACCGTAAAGTGCCATAGATGTGTCGTCGGTTGGGCTCTTTGCCAGAGCCTTTTTATACAATGCCTCCGCCTTTTTCTTGTCCTTGAAATACTCTTGAACGAAATTTCCGTAGTTTGAAATTGTAAAACCACCAGCAGTGGGCTCAGCTAGGGCTTGTTGATACAATTTCTCAGCCCTAGGGATATCGTGGAGGCTATCTGAAACGAAGATGGCATAGAGAGTCAAGAATTCCGGGGAGTGGGGAAGTTCTTTAGCGAATTTTTTGTAA
>JAYUOQ010000195.1:0-1735 GCA_043760685.1 Armatimonadota bacterium
CGACGCAGCACAAGTTGCTGGCGGGGCTGGCGGAGGCGTTTGATCTGGACGCGGCACCGCGACGGATTGAGGTCTCCTGAACAACCCATTAATCACCTCACTTGAAGAGGATATGATGGGCTCGTTTGGCTCGTTTCCCGACGAAATTTACTTAATTTCGATGGGCGATGATAAGTTCGCTTGCAACAATGCAACAACCCCGGACGGAATGACCGTTAACGGACTTGCCTGCTTTCTTTCTCCTGACGACGCCACAACATACATGGGCGCCGAATCTCATCTTGGTGGAGATATCAAAAAGAGCTCGTTTAATGATGCCAGGGAAATTGCCAAAGGAAAGCCGGTTCTAGATTGCTTATTCCTTTTTCAGGGCGTACAAATCATCGAAATACATTTTGTTCGATAAGAATTACCCGCTTGATTGCTAGTTTTTCCGTTAACAATTTGTTACAATGAAAATGTCTTGGTTTATTCCAGGCTCCTACATATCAATTCTTCACTTCAATTTGGAGTTCAAAAAAATGAAAACCACTCAGAGTCGAGCGTTCACTCTTATCGAACTGCTCGTAGTAATAGCAATTATCGCCATTCTCGCGGCAATTCTTTTCCCGGTTTTTGCTCAGGCAAAACTCGCGGCCAAGAAAACCCAATCGCTCAGCAACCTGAAGCAAATGGGTACCGCAACTCAAATCTACCTTTCCGACTCGGACGATCTGTACCCTCTCGCCTTTGCTCCTAATCAAGCGGGCGCAGCAGGATACAGCTGGAACTACTTCATTCCTGTACCAAGTGCAGGGTACGTCATGCCAGCTGGTACGCCAGGTTGGAAATCAAACGGTATCAACGTGTTTGTTTTCAACACTCTTCAGCCATATATGAAGAACACACAAATGCTTTCTGATCCAGTCGGAGCAAAGCTCAACACCACAGCAACATATGCGCCAACTGGCTATGTCTACAATAGCTATACCGACCTTACCTACACTTATAATGGCTTGCTTAACGGATTCAGCGGAACTGCCGTAACCAACGTAGCAAACTTGTCCGTTTTCTGGCATGGTCATGGAAAGCGATCCCTCTATGGATTGGGCTACGCAACTCCATGGTTGAACTGCGACGTTGACAATGTTGCTTGTGTTTACCAGTCACCTAAGGCGGGTTGTTCGACAGCTATCAACGGTGAAACGGGTGGTTACACGACTCGAACTGGTGCAGGTGCCGGAAACAAGCAAGGCGTGAACCTGTACAACGGTGGAATTATCATCAACTATGCTGATAGCCACGCAAAGTTCAGAAAGCTAACTGGTGGAACGGGTGATACTACCCAGAGAACCGACCCGCGAATTGATCCATGGGCACGGTACGATGCCGGTTGGTCTCCTCGAGGGCGATATTGGGATCAGTACTTCTGCCACCCATACATGTTCAGACCTGACTACGACATGACAACTGCTGAGCCTGCAACCTACGTAAGTGGTGGTGCAGACGCACCGTGAGATACCTTCTCGCACTAGTTGTTATCATCCTCGGCATAACTGCCGTAGGTTGTAGCGGAGATTCTTCAACAGAAGGAGTTCCTAAAGTTGAAGGAAAAGTCGAAGTGACCAATATGCCGGAAGGCACATCGGCCCCTGGCGACAAACGCACGACTCCAGCTGACACTGGAGCCAAGACCGAAGCTGATTCTCGAGGCTAGGCTCCGAAAGGATGCGAAAAAAAGAGACCAAGCCAATTT
>JAYUOQ010000196.1:0-4297 GCA_043760685.1 Armatimonadota bacterium
CAGAATGGCTTTTGGAGCCCGGCGACAAAAGTCCATGAAGGGTTGGGTTAGAGACCAAAACTGTCCCGTTCCACGGTCGCTCCAATTTAATCCTGGTCAACTTTTGCAATGTGAGCGACCCTTCTTGAAAGTCCGCCGAAGGGCACCTGACGAAAGAGGACAAAGGAAACCACAAAATTCAGCCATTGACTCAATCCTAAAAGTGAAAACTTTTGAAAAAAATAAGAATATAGACTCAACTCTTTACCAACTTGTCCGCCGAAGTGCTCCCGTCCGCCGTACTGCCCTGACGAAGGTACCTTGACGAAGGAGGAATCCAGTTTCCCTTCCACTCCTAACTCCTAACTCCCGACCCCGGCCTTCAGAACTCCCACCTCTCAACTTCTGCTCCCGCCTACCCCGCTTCAAGTAAAATAGACCTTCGCATGAAATTCCCTTACGCTATGCTTTGCGACACCGTCCAGACCAGCCTGACGGCTGACCAAATTGGTGACCTCCTCACCATGGCGGGCTTCGAGCTTGAAGGCATCGAAGCAATAGGCGACGATCATGTGCTCGACATCAAAGTGATGTCCAATCGAGGAGACGGTCTCTCCGTTTTCGGTCTCTCACGAGAAGTGCTGGCGAAGGACCAAAACTCCACCCCGACCCGGCTTTACACTCGCGCAGCATCAAGATTTGAGGATGTAAAGATTGCCGAAACAATCCAAATTCCCAACGAAACAGCACGAATCGAATCCGAATCGTGTCGCCGATTCGCCACCCGAGCGTTTTCTGGCGTCAACGCCAACGACACCTCTCCTCAGTGGATGCAAGACCGGCTCGAAGCTTCTGGTGTTCGACCGATTAGCCTACTGGTTGACCTCACCAACTACGTGATGCTCGAACTAGGGCAGCCGCTCCACGCTTTCGATCGAGACAAACTTAAGGGTGACAAAATCGTTGTCCGAGACGCGAGGCCCGGTGAAAAGCTCACGACCCTGAACGGCGTCGAGCACGAACTGAACGGTCAAATGATGATTTGCGACGGCGAACGACCGGTCGGAGTTCCGGGCGTCATGGGTGGGCTCGAGACCGAAGTCACCGACACCACCACCAACCTTTTGCTCGAATCCGCGAACTTCGTCAATACGGTCGTTCGCAAAACCCGAAAGCAACTCAGGCTTGCCACTGAGGCGAGTTATCGCTTCGAGAGAAGCGTGGACCCCGACGGCGTTGTCGCCGCGATCCAACGATTCACCGAGCTACTGCTCGACTGCCAGCCGCACATTCAGGTTTCGAACATTGTTGACCACTATCCCGGAAAGCAGTCTTTTGCGCCGGTCAAGCTGAGAGTGGATCGCGCGTCAATGCTGCTTGGCTTGGACATCAAACCGCTTCAGGCAAACACCTACCTCCAACGATTGGGGATGGACGTGACCGCAATGATAGATTCGCTCCTCGTGGTTCCCCCAAGCTGGCGACCCGACATCGTCCGCGAAGAAGACCTGATCGAAGAACTCGGGCGAGTGCATGGCTATGACCTTATTCCTGAAGCATATCCTCAAGGGAGTACGCCGTTAGGCGGTTCGCACGGAAAGGAATTGCTGAAGGACAAACTCCGCGAGGCATTGTTACGAGCCGGACTCAATCAGGTCATTTCACACTCCCTTCGCGACTTTCATCCCCTCGATGAGCCGTGTGAGCGAGTTGCTCCTCGGAACCCCGGTTCACCCGAGAATTGCGTTTTGAGATCGTCTCTGATGCCAGGACTCGCGGAAGCAGCGAAGCGAAACGGAAACAAAGACATCCATTTGTTCGAAATGGGTAAGGTCTTTTATAGCTGGGAAGGCAAGTTTAACGAGACGCTCTATGTCGCGATGTTAAGTCAAGGCGCGCTTGTGCCGGTCAACCGTCAAGGCGATAAGGTTCCTCAAGCCGACTTCTATTCAATGAAGGCAGTGCTCGAAAGTGCCCTCGATTCGCTTGGAATTCGCAACCAAATCGCCTACGCGCCGCTTACCGACGCCAGCGAAACCCGGTTCCACCCAACCCGGTCGGCAGTGATTCAGATTGCGGGCGAAGTGGTCGGAACACTGGGGCAGATTCACCCAACTGCGGCTTTGGTTGCCGGGCTAGAATCCGACACCGTATTGTGTGAGATCGCCTGGGATTGGGTCATGAACTCAGTCAAACCCGAACTTTCGATCAAAGGCATCAGCCGAAACCCAGCCGTCCGACGCGATATCGCAATCTTGATCGACAAATCCATTTCATATTCAACCATCGAATCGGCAATCGCCAAAGCCGGAGCCGATGTTCTGGAGAAGCAATGGCTGTTCGACGTGTTTGAAGGCACGAACATCCCGGTAGGGAAGCATTCACTGGGTATTGGTCTTCAGTTCCGCAAGCAAGGAAACTTTACAGACGAGGAAGCGAACCAGGTGCGCGATCGAGTCGTTTCGGAGCTTGAATCGCTTGGGGCGACACTGCGCTGATCAACTTCGGCCAGTAAGCTTCAAAAAGCGAGATGACAAAGAGAGTAAGCATCGCCGCCGGCAGGTAATGGTAGTGCCCAAACTGTTTGAGGAACGCCATTGGAAGGTAGGCGAAGAGGGCTAGCGAAAGGGCAATGAGTGGCTTAATGAAAGCCTTTCGGATGGAAACCCACGTGGTGACATTCGAGAAGAAGGAGCCGATGGACATCCAGAATGACTCGTTCATCATGACGAGAAAACTAGTAGAGAGAGAAGAGATAGCCGAAGTGAGACCAAAGATGCCGGGGAGGATATAGCTAAGGATATCAATCCAAAGCCCAGCACCGTGCCTAAACTGCTGCTTTTGGTAGCCGCTTGGTGCGACCGGAATGATCTGGACTCGATAGACGACATAACCAATAAGGATTGCCCAAAAGTAGATTTGAAAGGAGAAGCGAGTTTGATATCCTGTTACTCGAAGCCAAACTCCGAGGATAAAGATAAGAGTCGGAATCATAACCGCCTGCTCGTATGCCCCAAGTGCCAAGGCAGTCGCGATGCAGGATAAGGCAAACCAACCCCAATGGTTGGCGGGTTCTCCTCGCTGGTTACTTGAGCGAGTTGCCGGAGGATCCATCGGTCCAGCGTCCTTTGCCGGGGAACTCGGCGCTCCGAGACGCTCGAATCGAACGTAGCTGGCAAGGGCGATCAGGGCAAAAATAGCCATCGAAGTAGCGGTTCGTCCGGGCAACCAATACATCGTATGAGCGGACAAGCTCGCTTGCGTATCCACCAGCCGACCCCAAACGTAGAAGCCACTCACGCCAACGAGAAGCGATGCCCAGTTGAACTTCTTATCCGCGAGCATTCGACCAAAAATGATGAGCAAAAGCGCAAAAGGTAGCCAAGCAATAATGAACTGCCACCAAGTACCAAAGAACCAACCACCAAGCGTCCAGCAGACGAAAAGCCAAGTCCCGGCGACCGCAACGGGGATTGATCGCTTAACTTCGCAAAGGAACCAATATAAAGCAAGAGTCGCCAAGCAGCAAATGAGCGCGTTTGTGAGTCCAAATCCGGCATTTGACCCGGGATGGAGCCGATTGTCGAACTCAAAAAAGAGAGTGGATATCGGACGGTAAAAATGATTTTCGAGGGGCCAATCGTGAGTGAACCAACGAAAAGGATTGTTGTATTCGTTGAGCTTGCCGATGAGAAAACTGGTGTCGGAGTCCTTTAGAAGTGCGTCACCTGTGGCGCGTTGAAGCAGGAGTGGCACGCATGCCAGCAGAGCCAGAAGAAATCCGACAGTCCTGTTTTTCACCAAATCATTATGGCTTCTGGAACCAATCAAGCAGTTGGAGCATAATAAAGAGTATGAAAATCTTAAGATGGATTTTGCCTATCGGTCTCGTTTACGGAGCATTTGCCTACGCTGGTAGCGGCGACGTGTCGTCATTCACGGGTAAAGCGGTTCCCGCATTTTCCGTGACCTCCTTCGCCGGCAAAACCGTCTCAAATGCTTCCCTGAAAGGAAAGCCTCATATTCTTGATTTTTGGGCAACCTGGTGTGGTCCGTGCAAGGCGGCTTCTCCGACGATGCAAGCTATTCATAAGAAGCTTGCCGGAAAGGGACTCATGGTCATTGGTGCCAATATGGGCGAAACTCCAAAGTCTCTTATTGAGGCGAAGAAGTATCCAAAACAGCATGGTTACACTTACACGTTTACCGCAAAGAATGACAAGCTCGCTACCGCTCTTGGCATTTCGGGCATTCCTTGCTTCATATTTGTCGGTAAAGATGGGAAGATCAAAGCAGTGAGAACCGGCTTTGACCCGGG
>JAYUOQ010000197.1:0-11740 GCA_043760685.1 Armatimonadota bacterium
ACCGTCATCAGACCGATACAATCCGAAGTTGCCCACGATGAACATTCGCTTTGAATCAGTTCCGTTGGCAATTGCCACGCTTGTTCGCCCAGTGAGCCCAGGCAAGCCATGCCCTGTGATCGGCTTCCATGTTAGTCCTTGGTCCTTTGAAATAAATAGCTTTGTGCTGTTTCCGCCAGCACCTGCTGCTTGTGGCGCCCCACCATTTGGTCCGCCTCTTGCGGCGCCCGGAGCGTTGTAATGCTTCACGGTGGTCGCAAGCATGACTTCGGGGTGATCACTTGCCCAAGTTATCTTTTGAATTCCAATTTGCTTGTCGACAAAGAGAGTTTTTGTCCAAGTTTCTCCGCCATCGGTGCTTCGATAAAGTCCACGGTCATCGGACTCCTCTCGAATATTGCCTTGGGCGGCAACCATTACTAAATTGGGATTCTTAGGGTCGACGAGTATGGAAGGAATCTGTTTTGTGGCTTCCAGGCCCATATGCTTCCAGGTCTTTCCTGCATCAATTGATTTATAGACACCATTTCCTTCGTTGATCCCACCGCCAGTTATGAGGTCGCCCATTCCCACGTAAATGATGTTGGGATTGGATGGAGCCACTTCAATTGCACCGACCGATGACGCTTCTTTGATATCATCGAAGATTGGATACCATGTTGATCCTGCGCTGGTCGTTTTCCAAACACCGCCTAAAGGGAGCCCCATATAATAGGTACCTGGTTCTCCAATTACGCCGGTAACCGCCGATACTCGCCCACCTCGAAACGGTCCCACATTTCGCCACTTGAGACCAGACAAAAGTTCGGGTCTTATCTGTTGGGCTAAAGGTGTACTGACTGTTCCGAGCAGGATTGCCATGGTTCCAATCATCCGAGCGGCTATTCGTTGCGTCATGTTCGATATGTTACGCTAATGGAACCCGCGTAGGTTTCTCGTATACTTGGAAATACGGATGACGAGCCAAATTTTTCCAAATCTGAGTGACTGCAGTCCTGAAGAACTCGTTTTGATGGCTGACAAGCATGATGATTCCGCATTTGCCTTAGCCCTCAACAAACATCCCGCGATGAAAGTTGTTGATGGGTTTTGCGAGATTATCACGGGGATCAAAGATCCATTCGCAAATATGGCATTTGGAATGCATGTCCCGGACGCTGAGAATCGGGTAGCGGCAATCACTGAACAGCTGAAAAAGCTCGATTGTCCAGGGCTTTTTTGGGTAGGTCCTTGTACTACACCAGCGAATCTAGACGAAATCCTTCTTCAAAACGATTGGGTTCACTTGGCTTCCCCACCGGCGATGGTCATTGATTTGAAATCCCTTGAGACTCCCCAACTCCTCGAAGGTTTTCAGTTACGTCGAGTGGCTAACGAAGCAGAGTTGTCGGTATGGCACCAGGCAATAGCTAACGGATTCGGCATGTCGATTGAAGTTGCCGAGATGTTTGGTTGGAATCCAAGTGACCAAATTCGGTTCTATACAGCCTTCCTCAACGAAGACGTCGTCGGCACAACCGCGCTCGTTCTACAAGATGGAGTTGCCGGGATCTATTGCCTCAGCACACTTCCCGAGTTTCGTGCCCGAGGTATTGGCTCCGCTTTGACAGCATTGCCGCTACTTGAAGCCCGAAATGAGGGATACCATATTGGTACGCTTCAGTCATCAAAGATGGGTTTGCCGGTTTACTTGAGACTTGGATTTCAAGAAGTTTGCAAACTGAGAATGTTTAGTTTTGGAATGCCATGAAACGAAGCGATATCAACCTTTTGATCGAACGGGCAACTGAATGTTTTGCCGCGAATGGCTGGGCACTGCCACCTTTCCCCCAATGGGATGTAACGGACTTTGGGCTCGGAGATTGGCAACAATTTGGACTGGTCTTGATCAACTTGGCGGAAGAACCAGAATACTGCGAAAAGCTTATGTACGTGCAGCGTGGAATGGTTACTCCTGCTCATACCCATGCGATTAAGAAGGAAGATATCATTTGCCGCTGGGGAACCCTGAAAGTTCGAATTTGGAAAGGCAAGCCAGACGCCCTTCGACCAGAAGACTTTTCCGTGAAGGTCAATGGAGGAATTTGTCGCGTATTCGGGGGCGACACTATTACGTTAGAAGCTGGCGAGAGAATTACGCTTGTGCCCGGTATCTACCATGAGTTTTGTTGCACGTCGAAAGAATGCATCATTGGCGAGGTTTCGACGGCCAACGATGACGCCAACGATAATTTCTTTGCTGATCCCGAGGTCGGAAGATTTTCTGAGATTGTCGAAGATGAGCCAGCAATTGTCAAACTGGTCAGCGATTAGGAACCTTTTAAGCTGGCTGTGCATTAGTAAGACATGATCACATCAATGATCTCGACGCTTTTGTTTAATAGTGCCGGAAGAGGCAGGATTGCACCGGAGTTTATTGGCAAGGAGTGGATTAATGCTTCGAGGCCAATCCGAATGGCGGACCGGAGAGGCAAAGTTACCCTTGTTTATTTTTGGACTTTTGCCTGTTACAACTGTAAGAATAACCTTCCGGCTATCCAAAACTTAACTGACACGTTCAAGAAAGACGGCGTGGAAACAATCAGCATCCATACTCCAGAAATTTCTGAAGAGCGAAACGTCGAGAATGTCAAAAAGGCGGTGGAGAAGCATCGGATCAAATATCCAGTCTTGATTGATGGCTCCTATGCCAACTGGAAGGCATGGGGTAATAATGTTTGGCCGTGCCTTTATGTTGTCGACAAGCTCGGCAACATTCGGGGCATTGAACAAGGTGAACTGAACTACGGAAATCAGAACGGTGTTGCTAAGGTCTCGGGCTTGATCCGAAAGTTGCTTAAAGAAGACTAGCACTGCACTTCATTTTCAAGCTCTAGGAAACTTAGTCCTCGCTGAAGATGTTGAAATTTGTATGTTCGCACCGGTCCTTCTGAGTTGCCTTTTGAACAAAATCTCTGGTTTTCAAGTGAAATTTTCTGGGGGAGCAGTTTTAGAATCTGGCGTCGTTCATAACAAAACTGGCGATCACCCTTTAGACCTTGAGGGATTTCTAAGCCAGAGAATTGCCGGTCGGATTAAGGGAAGCGCAGACAAGACTGCGAATGATTTGGAGTACCAAAAGAAGCGAGGTTGGGTTTCTGTTTACTTGTTTCAGGTTGTCCCAGTCTCGAAGGATAAGGCGATCGGAATCATTGGGTATCCGGTCGGTGACAAAGGATACGGCGATGCCGCCCATGACCTTGTTTCGATTTCCGTCGGTGGCACGCCAGCCATTCGCATGATCCGCACACTCCCAATGCCTTTAGACGGTAGTAGCTCAATGTCCAAACCGCGCCTCTTCTGGTCGAAAGGGCGGCTACTATTGAGAATGACGGACGGCTTTGAAGTTATCGACAATCATGGAAGGAAGGTTGGAAAAATTCGCCATCGATTTAACGGGCTGTTTGTTGGGAGAAACTCGGGAGGACGCCTTGTGTTCGCGCAAACGCAAGAGCCTCTCGGTATCTCGCTCTACAATGTTCAAACTGGCCGAACTCGGTCCTATCCACTCAAGGTGAGCGGCTACCGTATTGATTTAGGATCGGTCCACCTTTACCAAGGCAAAGTGAACTTCCAATTTTATGTAACGGACGGACCTTACACTCCCGGAAAACCAAGTCCAAAACAAACAACCCATTTGTGCTCGATGGATGCTGCTTCGGGCAAAATCCTCAGTTACAAAAAGCTACCGCAGTACTAAATTCTTTAAGGTCTCATTTCATGAATATTTCTTAGCGACGGTTTCGTCCTCACAACATAGACTCATGATTTTGCCACTGTTCGCTTTTATCCAGGATTACAAGCCAGCCGTTTACACGGTGAGTTTCCCTCATCACGTTTCTCTGACTTACGGAGAAAGCAAGGCTGCCACCGTTAAGAATAAAACTGGAACTCACAAGTTGGATTTGAGTGGATTTCTGGACAAGCGAATTGCCAGTTGGGTTCCTGGGAATCCGGACAAAAGCGCAAACCAATTGCTTTACACCAGGGATCGTGGCGTGATTGGGGTTTACTTGAACCAAGCTATAGCGATTTCCCCTGAACGAGCACTGGGCGTGATTGGCTATTCCAATGGCAGCTCTATTCCGACGGACACGGTTCACGATCTGGTATTCATTTCGGTAAAAGGCGAGCCGTCGATAGAGTTTATTCGATCAATTGAGTTGCCCGGAGATTTGGGTAACAGCGTGAAGAAACCACGGTTGTTCTGGTCTCAAAAGCAGCTCATCTTACGTCAGTTCAAAGGATTCGATATTCTTGACTCCAATGGAATCAAAACTGCCGATTTGCCGAATACCGTCCGTGGTGAATTCGTCGGATTGAATCGAGTTCGTGAATTGGTGTTCAGCAAGGGTTTTCGCCAAGTTGGACTTGTGATCTTTAATGCTGACTCTCGAAAATATCGAGTTTATGATGTGGCACCTCCGGAGGGGAAAATTAATTGGACACAATGCTTTTTTCACGATTCGAGCAAAGTAGAGATTAGTGTAAGCCTCTCAATCAATATTAAAACGGAAGGTGTAAATCGATCAATGCGTTACTTTATGAATCCAAATACGGGCAAATTAATCGGTAAAGGCGAATATTCGGACGGTGGCGGTCCTTGGATCAAGCTGAAATGAAATGTAACTTTGAACTCTCTAGTCTAGCTTCGCCAACTGTTTTTAGTTTGTAACTTACTTTCCTGAATTTAGAGACGCGATGATTGCAATTGTATAAAGTACGGTGAAAAACGATCCTATGATGATCGCGAACCAGGCTCGAACATGACCGCTTTTTGTCGGGTTCTTCTTCAAATCCCTTAGCGCCACAATGCCGGTGATGATTGCAAATGGGGCTGGAAGCGCAAGTACTGAAAAGAGTCCAACATAGCCTGCAACAACGGCCCAAGCAGAGGGATTCACGGGAATGAGATACTTCATTGTCTCATCTGGCGGAGGAGGCTGAAGATTCCCGCGAGGATATTCGTGCATCAGTGGCGGAACCGATTGGTTTGCCATTACCGGAGGAATTGACTTTGCCTGAAGATCATTCAGGTCACCAGAACTCGGACCTTCGTTTTCACTCATTTGTCTGACCTCAAATTTTGCCAATTCGCCGCTGCATTGAAGACCAAGGCCCATGAGCCATGAGTAGATTGTCGCCACATTGGATTGATTGCAAAGAGTAACACGTTTCCTTTCCCGACCGGGCACTGAACTAATGCCGCCTTCCCAGCGAGCTCTTCTCCTTTATCTAGCGCTCCGCTTATGAGCACCTTATCAACCGACGCAAACCTAAGCAAGACCTTTGGTCGCAATGCAGGGGAATCTTGCACGGGCGTGATCGGTGCAGGATCGCCAGGCTGAGATCGGATTGTATACGGAGGCCTCCCCTGAACGACATCAGGATCATTCAAGTCTCCCCTTCCAGTTGGACGACCACCGGCTGCAGTTCCGCCACGCCCACCGAACCCGCCACCGCCGACACTTAACAGTGGCGTTTGGCTAAAGTAGACGCCCACGGTTTCATCGTAACTTGCCGTGATCGGATTCTTCTTCTCCAAATTATCAGCGAGAAAGACGCTACCCGGAGCAAACAGGTCCTTTGGTTCAGTAATGGAAACTCCGTTAACCAATCCGTACTGAATGGGCACCGAGCAGTTACTTCCGATGCACATGAATAGTCCGCCTTCATTCAAGAACTTCTGAATGTTCATCATGCCTTGAAGTTCAATTCCGCCTCGGATATTGTCGGATTGAGCGACTCCTCCCAAGTGTGGAAAGCCGGGCAAAGGTTTCCAAGGGATCGGTTCGCCATCTTTGCTCACACCATTGACGATATTTTGGGCTGAACCGCCTGCCGGGGAAAGAATGATAACGTCAAACTTACTTTTTAGATCTGAAGTATCTCGCAAGTCGTGAGTCGAAATATAAATGTAAGGAATTCCTGCCGCATCGAACGCCATGCGGAACCAGCCTTCGTTTTGAGTATTTTGCCAAGTGTGAACCAAAGCAATTCTTCCCATTTTTGACTTATCAACCGGGAATGGTTTTGCCTTTTCCCAAACCGCATTCTCTGGTGAAGATGTTCGATTGAGAACAAGTTTGTTGGTAACTCTGGTGGAATTTACGTCAAAGAGCGGTCCAAGCGTCCAACCAGTGTCATCGTATGGAGATGGATCATCGGCTCGGTAAAATTGTTTGTCAAGGAGCATATCTGCCATTCGGCAATAGGGTTGATCCATTCGAACAACAAGCGAGCCTTTTGCCAAGACTGCCCCATTCTGAATTACATCTTGATTTAAGGTTGTTACTTCAACTCCTTGGCGATTCATCAGGGTTTTCAACTCGCCAAGATTCCATTCACGCCCTTGTTTTGCACTAAGAACATACGCCGCCGGGCCTTCTGCCCAAGGCTTCATAACACTTCTTTTTGACTTGAGATAGTAGTTATGGAGGAACTTTTCTTTGTTGGTTGCAACGTTGTACATTCCCATAAGGAGTGCGGATTGACTTAGGTTTGTGTTGTTTCGTATTGACCACCGAACACTTGGAAATGGCGGGTTTGGTCGGAACCATTGTCGGCTCGAGTCATTGCCAGATTGTCGCAGCCCAGTGTCCGCTCCACTGCCACCTTGGGTTTCATAGAATCGACCGATGGCATTATGCCCATTTGCAATATAGAACGCGTAGTTTGGTGCCCAACCATCATAAAATCCATGGGTCCAAACACCGGGTACACCGCGCTTGGTCATTTCGTCAACTTCGTTGTATGCCATTGTGTGCCACTCATCGATGGTGATCGGGTCGAGCCAGGCATTGTATGGTCCGGTTCCGGTTGAAATGTAAAGATAAGGCACCGACTCGTGGAGGTCATGGAGGACCGTCGGGTGAAATTGCATCCACGTCTGGACCAAGTTTTTGCTGAGGGCAAGACCCATTCCCACATTGTCGCGATTGTTATCATGGGCGACGTATTGACCCCAATAGAGTAACGGAATGGCAGGTTTAGTTGGGTTCTTCTTTCGGTAAAGGTAGGTATCGACGAACCTATCTCGACCGTCAGTGTCGAGAACCGGGGTTAACATCACAATTGAGTTTCTTCGTATTTCCTGAATGTAGGGGGTTTCTTCTACCGCCAAACGATAGGCAAGTTCCATAAGCATTTCTGGAGGACCCGACTCAGGAGAGTGCATTCCTCCGGTTGCGTAATAGATCGGCAATCCTTGTTTGATTAGCTTCGCAGCGATCTCGTCAGCTCCATTCAAGTTGCCATCACCTTGATACTTAATGAGCTTTCTTGGATCGCCAATCTTTGCGTTTATATCCTGAATCTCTGGAAGACGTTTCAGGTTGCTTTCGTCGGAAATGATCACGGTGATCATCTCTCGACCGTCTTCGCTTTTACCCATGCTATGAATTCGGACTCGGGGCGAAGTTCTCGCGAGTTCTTTCATGTAGCCATTTATCTCATCGACGTGGTGAAGGACATTTGGTGCTCCAATGATGTCACCAAAATGCTTCATAGGCGACGGCACCTTGGAACTCGCTGGCAAGTGGTCCACCAGTTCGGTCAAAAAGAATGATTCGGTTGTGTATTCCTTAATCTTCTTCCCGTAGGCTTCATCATTTTGGGCAAGGACTTGACTACAAAATAATGCAGCAAGAATTCCGACGATAGGGCCAAAGCGAGGCATACGAGCATTTTTGCATAGAAAGGCTAGTAAAAGTACTCGCATCAATTTTGCTGGTATTGCGGAACTCTATCCCTATGAAGAAATGGGCTTTTTTGGGCTTCGCATTGCTAATGGTCGGATGCGGCGGGGCGAATTCTGCATCAAACGGACTTACACATAACTACTTGGGTACTCAGGCACCAGGGGATGTCTGGTCATGGCAAATTGACGAAACGTCATTTGCGGCGACAAACCAAACTCTCGGATTACATTACAGCGGAACTAAATCCACGTTATCAACGGGATTTATGAAATTGACAGTTACCTCCACGGACGACTCAGGAGTAACTGCTGGTCAATCAGCTTATGCATTGGAATTACCCGGGACAGCATTGTTAATCAAACCAGTTGGAGCGGACACGAATCCACCAATAGTAGCGAGTAGCCTTGGTTCAAATCCAGCTGGTCCACAAGTAAGCTTTAACTACGTTGCAATCGGAAAAGTCGGATTCAATGCCGCAACTGACCAAGCGTATGGACACACAACGCTTGATGTCACTGGCAATCATTACACAGGAGTCACTTATCAGTGGGCGATTGATGGTACGCAACTAGCAAATGGTAGTGCGAATCTCATGGGCGAAAATGGTCTGATGACAGACCTCAATGGATCAAACGGGGCATCCGTAACTGGAGCAATGACACCGTCGGGCGTCTGCGCTCTCGACTACGGTCCAAATCGAGGAGGAGTTATTGGCGTTAAGCAGCCAGCAGCCAATATTGATCTCGCAGATCTCGCATCTCGTCACTACCGAGGATTTTTGATCAATCAAGGCAAGACGCAATGCGTTGATGTTACAACTAATGGCGATGGAACCTTGCATGGTCGTGGTTACGCGCTTGGTACAGGTGTAGAAGACGGAACATTTGACGGTGGTGCAGGGGTTACGATTAGCTTCACCAGTCAACCTAACCCTGGAGAAATTATCCTTCACTTGGCTTTTGGCAACGGATTCGAAACTATGGCGGCGGCAATCAATGTGGTTGACGGCAAATACATGATGTTTTGTATTGGTGTTGGAGGTGACGGCACGCCATACAATGTAGTTCTGGTCGAAAACTAGACTTAACCAAACAAAAAAAGAAGCCTGGCGATCAACTATCACCAGGCTTCTTTTTGGACGATCTATCGTCCTCGGAAATACCCTTTGACTTTATTTTCTGGCTTTTGGATAAACGCCAATTGAATCTGCTCTGAAGTAAATACGTTAGGAACCATTCCAGTTCTCGCATAGTGGTACACCGCAGTGGTGTAAATGCCAGTAAGGCAACTTCCGATGATTGCAAGGGCGAGCCAATACAAAGCAGCCATGACTACAGCTCCAATGATAATCCAGGCAGAACCAGTAAACGCCACGCCAATAAGAATTGGGATTGGAATAAGGGAAAGTAATCCAATGGCGGTCGAAACGCCAATGTTTCCAATCAGAGATTCACCCCAGGTCTTTTTGATCGTTGCGAATGATGTTTTGATCGCGGTAATTGGCCCCACTCCTTCAATGGCTAATGTAGGAATCACGAAGAATGTTACGATGTTCCATGCTCCACCAAGGAGAGCCACAACAATTTGACCGACAATCGCAACTCGTTCGGAAATCGTTTTGAGGATCATTCCAACCGTTGCACCAACAAGGCTCCATGCCAATATCGGTCCAAGGCGTTTAGTAGCCGCTCGAAGGCCGTCCCCAACGGACGTTTCTTGGTTGTTCAAAACTTTGTTTGCGCAGTGGATGAGGCCAACATTAAAGAACACCACCACGAAGTAACTGAATAAGTAGTAGCAGAACGACACAATGTAATAAGCCACCGGAACATTGTCTCGGGTGAAATGCTCTTTTGTTTCAAGCATTTTAAGTCCACCCATGCTGAAAAATATTGGCAACATGAAGCTAAGGGTGACGAGAAAGCTTGTGATCCCCGAAATGATTGGGAACAATGCCAGCGAAGGATGACTTCGCATGACCTTCCAACTTTGCTTAGCCAATTCCCAACTACGTGTAAACCTTTCCATACTGTTTCTCAGTATAAAGGACGAGGTCAGCCGTGTGTGAGATTCAGCTCGGATATTAAGACCTAATTTCCGCCGCCGCCACCTGGAGGAGAGCCACCAGGTCTTCCGCCTCTGGCGCCCGGTCCCCTTCTAAAGCTATCGTCCATCGTTCCGCGATACTTTCGTGGAATCCACGGGTAAGCCTCGGAAACAACATAATAGTAAGTTCCCTTTGGAAATTCTGGGGTCACTCCAAATCGGCCGTTACAATCATCGAGATCACCAGAGCCTTTAACATAATTCCAATCCTGCTCGAAAGAGCCATCGTAAGCACCACCCGGTCCATTCGGTCGCGTCCCCGGTTTCAATCGATAGCTCGATTTCATCGTTTTGATGCTGCTTTTAGGATTTTGAGGATCCGAATAGCCGAATGTGCCGTACATTGGGAATCCATCCGCGGCCCACCCGATTAAGACCATTTTTGAGCCATCGCCTCCAATTCTCTTCATCAAGTCGATTGGAATTGCGTGGTAATGGTATGCGCCAGTAGGTTGAACGTGGGCGTTGTTGAGGTCGATTCCTAAGTACTTAACTCCGTTGATGACGCCTTCCCAGTGCCAACCCGACGATCGGTCATTGTTCCACCACTCCGCCGTTCCTGGATCGAACGGAACACCGTTTACTGCGACTCCAAAGTCCTGCATTCTGAGTTCAGTTGTTGTTTCAGCTACTTTTGGATGAGCGGAAACTCGGAAGTTGTACTTCTGAGGACTAATCGCATTCGGATTTCCGTTTCCAGGAAACTGCCCAGTTTTGTGGTCTGGCATTCCGTTGGAAGTGATGTAGCGATACTCACCCTTCACTTCAATCTTCACTTCATTCTTGGTCGAGGTTTGAAGCAAAGCAACATAGATGGCTATTCCTGTCATGTTGTTATCTTATATTGCCCTTATTTAGAAATTGTTTGAATTTCGAAAAAGTCGTTACTTCGTAGTGATTGCATCGAATTTGGTGGATGATCTGGATTGGATGGGATTAAACTAAGAGATGGATACCCATGAACCCGATCGTACTCGCTCCCGGTCCAACTAAAGTTCACCCTGAAATGGCTCAATGGCTTCAGGATGCCGTCGATGAAGGCGCAGTTTGGCAGTCTCACCGCTCGCCTTGGTTCCTTGAGATGTTTGAAGATGTCGTTAGTCGAATGCGAAACCTGCTTTCGATCCCAGATACTCACGCCATTTTGTTCATGAACTCCTCCAACGAGGCATGGGAACGGGCAATGCAATGCCTTACTACCGACGAGACGTTCCATACCGTTGGTGGCGAATTTGCGATGCGATGGCACCAATACGCCGGATGGCTTGGACGAAAAGCAGTCGAATGGAAGTACACCCACGAATTTGATGGCAACTTTGGCGAGATTGAAGTTCCTGCCACCGCGGAAGCGATCTGCATCACGAACAATGAGACCAGTATTGGACTCTGGACTCCGGAAGATCAGATTCACCAGTTGGCTAAGCGCTATCCCGATAAGATGATGATGGTGGATGTCGTGTCTTCGATGCCACATTGCCAACTTGATTGGAGCCTTGTTGATGTGGCCATGTGGTCGATCCAAAAAGGTTTCCACTGCATCGCGGGTCTATCGGTTGTTGTAGTTTCCAATCGAGCTTTGGCAAGAGCCGATGAGCTAGAGAAGACTCAAAGCATTGGATCTTTCCACGCATTTAACCGCGTTGCTGGCTACGCCGCTCAGAACATGACGGCTGAAACTCCTAACGTCCTTGCGATTTACATCCTGCGAAAAGCAGTCATGAAGTATCAGTCAATTGGCCTTGATGCCCTTCGACAAGGTGTTCGAGATCGCGCCGCCACATTCTATTCTGCTTTGGAAGACACATCATTTGGCTGTTTGGTCAAAGAAAAGGCTTATCGCTCGCCGACTTTGTTTGCGGTTAGCTCTGGCTCGCTGAACGCTAACGAACTTCGAG